>DAOWKG010000158.1 GCA_030639985.1 Desulfuromonadaceae bacterium | reverse complement strand
ATTTTGCCTGGTTGCAAGATTTGCAACGGGGTTCAATTTATACCGATCTGAATCTGCTTAATCGCAGTGCTGAATATGCGCAAATAGCATTGCAGGGGCCAGTCGCTGGAGAAATACTGGCAAAACTTACTGCAGTTGATCTTGCAGCGATTAAATTTTATCGTTTTGTCGAGGGTGAGGTTGTTGGTATCAACACCATTATTTCTCGTACCGGCTATACTGGAGAGGATGGTTTTGAACTCTATTGTGCCGCTGCCGATGGGGTCAAGCTCTGGCAAGAACTGATGCAGGTAGGACAGCCAATGGGTCTGGTGCCGATTGGTCTGGGTGCTCGTGATACCTTGCGGTTGGAAAAAGGCTATGCCCTTTATGGGCACGAAATAACCGCTGAGATTATGCCGATTGAAGCACGGTTGGGCTGGATTACCAAACTGGATAAGGGTAATTTTGTCGGTCGTGATGCAATGCTGAAGGCAAAAAAAGTTGGTCTATCGCGTAAACCTGTCGCTTTGATTCTAACCACTTCAGGGGTACCGCGTGAAGGTTATCCGGTTCTTTGTGATGGCAAAGAGGTAGGTTACGTTACTAGTGGCACCATGTCGCCAAGTTTAAAAAAAGGAATAGCCATGGCACTGGTAGAAACCGCTGTTGTCGATAGCGGTCAACCACTGGAAATAGCGATTCGTAAACGGCAGATGCCGGTTGAGCGTACTACTTTACCTTTTGTTAAATAATAGCTGGCGGCGCAAAATATCCGCCCTAAGGTGTTGCAGCGTTTTTTCAGACCCTCGACTTACTACATGTAAGCCTTCATCCCTGAAAAATTACTACGCCTTATAGGACGAAATTTATGCTTAGCCATCTGGATTCAGTTTTTGAATGCTTAATAATATTTATCCGCAGGTTTTATCTATTAGGGAGGATAGCATGGATTTTCCGGAAGAACTTAAGTACACCGAAGAGCATGAGTGGATTATGATCGAGGGCGATATCGCCACTATCGGGATCACCGATTTTGCTCAGGAACAACTGGGGGACATCGTTTTTGTCGAGTTGCCAGAAGTTGGCGACATATTGGAAGCGGGCAAAAATTTAGGGGTGGTCGAATCTGTCAAAGCTGTGTCTGATGTCTACGCCCCGTTGAGCGGTGAAGTGGTAGAAATCAATGAAGAGCTGCCAGATGAGCCTGAAACCCTGAATAATTCTCCTTACGAGTCGGGCTGGATGATTAAAATTAAAGTGGCCGATTCTGCTGCATTGGATAATTTACTCGATGTTGCTGCCTATCAGGAATTTGTTGAGACCGATTAAGGTCATCCGTTCAGCAGGGATAGCTTCCCAAGGTTGATGTAACGGTTGAAAGGATAAATATGCGTTATCTGCCTCATACCGATGTAGATGTACAGCAGATGCTCGATACTATCGGGGTGTCATGTGTTGATGAGTTGTTTTCTTGGGTGCCGGAAGAGTGTCGGTTAAAACGACCTCTCGATTTGCCTGCTGCAAAGTCTGAGGCTGAGCTTTTGGCTTTTCTCGGTGGGCTGGCAAAGCAAAATACTGCCATTTCTGCTTGTGACTCTTTTCTTGGTGGCGGAGCCTATAACCATTTTATTCCGGCCGTTATTGATCAACTTGTCAGCCGGAGTGAATTTTATACTGCTTATACCCCTTATCAACCTGAAATCAGCCAAGGAACACTGCAGGCAATTTTCGAATTCCAAACCCTGATTTGTCAGTTAACCGGGATGGATGTCGCTAATGCCTCAATGTACGATGGTGCATCTGCCTGTGCTGAAGCGGTGTTGTTGACCGTGCGTGCGGGGAAAAAAAGGCATAAAGTTTTATTATCACAGGCGTTGCCACCCCAATATCGTCAGACCGTTGCTACCTATTGTCGTTATCTTGATGTTGAATTGATCAATATTCCGCAACTAGATGGTGTGACCGATCAAACCGAACTCAAAACATTGCTTGATGATCAAGTTGCTGCTGTGGTGGTTGGCTATCCCAATTATTTTGGTCAGATCGAGGATCTTGCTAACATTGGTGAGTTGACCCATGCGGTCGGAGCCCGTTTGGTGGCGGCGGTAACCGAGCCACTGGCTTTGGCACTTTTTAAATCACCAGGCGATTTGGGTGCCGATGTTGTTGTTGGCGAAGGGCAGAGTTTCGGCATTCCGCTGTCGTATGGCGGTCCCGGAATTGGTTTCTTTGCGGTGCGCAAGAAAGATATGCGTGTGCTTCCCGGTCGGTTGGTTGGTGAGACCGTCGATCAGGATGGTAAACGTGGTTTTGTCTTGACTTTGGCGACCCGTGAACAACATATCCGGCGTGAAAAAGCGACTTCTAATATCTGTTCCAATCAGGGCATGTGTATTTTGATGGTCAGTATTTATCTGGCATTACACGGCAAACAAGGGTTGCGAAAATTGGCTGAAGTAAACTATGCCAAAGCGGCTTACGCTCGGGATAAAATTAGACAGCTGGATGGCTTCAGCGTGGCTTTTGCCGGAGCATCATTCAACGAGTTTGTGGTTACCTGTCCTGAACCGGTAGTTACTTTGAAACAGCGCTTGGAGCAGCAAGGCATTTTGGCTGGGGTTGATCTTGCCCAGGACTATGCCGATCTGGAGAATGGGTTGCTTATCTGTGTTACCGAACAGAACAGCCGAGAGCAAATTGATAGGCTGGTTATCGCTCTGGCCGGAGGTGAAGTATGATTACCACAGAAGGTAGAGGGCTGATTCTGGATGAAAAACTCCTGTTCGAACAGTCTCAAGTTGGGCGGGTCGGATACAGTATTGCCGCTCTGGATGTCCCGGATGTCACTCCCGACCGTAGTCTTGTCAGAGAAGAAATAGCCGATTTTCCAGAGTTATCAGAAGTTGATGTAGTCCGTCATTATACCCGTTTGTCGACCTGGAATTACGGTGTCGACACCGGTTTTTATCCCCTTGGCAGCTGCACCATGAAATATAATCCCAAGGTGAATGAAGTAGCGGCACGTTTGTCGGGATTTGCCGATATTCACCCTCTGGCTCCAGAGTCATTTAATCAAGGTGCTTTGGAGTTGATGTATAACCTGCAACGTGATCTGGGTGAAATTTCCGGTTTTCCCGCAATAACATTGCAACCAGCGGCAGGTGCTCACGGTGAGTTTGCCGGGATGTTGATGATTCGTACCTGGCATGAATCAAAAGGTCAAAAACGCAACAAGGTTATCATTCCCGACACTGCCCATGGTACCAATCCTGCTTCGGCAGCACTGTGTGGTTATGAGGTTATTACTGTTGCTTCTGATGGTATTTTGAGCAAGGAAGCGGTTGCTGCAGTAATGGATGATGATGTTGCAGCGCTGATGGTGACTAATCCCAATACCCTGGGTTTGTTTGAAGCCGATATTCGGGAAATATGTGATCTGGTACATGAACGTGGTGGCTTGGTATATAGCGATGGTGCCAACCTTAATGCCTTGATGGGGATCAGTCGTCCCGGCGATATCGGCATCGATGTAATGCACTTCAATTTGCACAAGACCTTTTCTACCCCCCACGGTGGTGGCGGTCCAGGTTCCGGTCCGGTCGGCGTGGTTGAAAAACTGCAGCCATTCCTACCGGTGCCGTTTGTAGTCAAAGGTGATGATGGTTATAAATTAGAATACGATTGTCCCGAGTCAATTGGTCGCTTGAAATCATTTTATGGCCATTTTGCTATTTTGGTGCGTGCCTACAGTTATATCTTATCCATGGGTGGTGAGGGGTTGAATCGAGCTACTGAGCTGGCGGTTCTGAATGCTAACTATATTCGTGCCCGGCTGGAAGGGGCATATGATCTTCCGAATCAACAGCGCTCCTTGCATGACGTGGTTTTTTCCGAAGATGGTTTGCCGAATGATTGTCATACCCTTGACGTTGCTAAGCGACTGATCGATTACGGTTATCATCCGCCGACAATCTATTTCCCCTTGGTGGTTCATGGTGCGTTGATGATTGAACCGACTGAAACCGAAAGTAAGCAGACGATTGATGAGTTTTGTGATGCTATGTTAGCCATAGCTGAAGAAGCAAAAAATAGTCCGGAACTACTCAAACAGGCACCAGTACGGGCTAAAGTGAAGCGGCTTGATGAGGCTACTGCGGCACGGAAACCTAAATTGCGTTGGAATGGTTGAGGTTCTAACTGTTGGACTAAAATCAAGGTCGCGGGGTTGCGTCCCGCACGACGCCTTACTCTTTTGTCATGCCACAAAAGAGTAAACAGAAAAAGGCACCCGAACTCCTTGCCAGCCGATGGCTGGTTCCCTTCATTCCACAACTGTTTTGAGGAGTGGCAAAAACTCGCTTTGCTCAAACATTTGCCACTCTAATCTCAAATCAGCTGTTCCACTCCGGCTGCGTCACACGGGAGTGGGTGATTCAAAAGCATAATCAGAACCAGCTCCATTCTGGGCTGATATAAAGGGGGTAAGGTCATGAGTGCCACTTTCCCAAAATTTGATTCCGATTGCTCGTCACTGTTGTGTCGGTATCTATCGCAACAAACTTTTTCAGTATTGCATGATAAAGTAACCGCCAGCGGATATACATTTTTACAGGCAATCAATTCCGGGGTTGTGAATCAAGATAGTGGGGTTGGGGTTTATGCTGGTGATGCTGAATCGTATACCCTTTTTGCCCCACTTTTTGATCCCATCATTGCCGATTATCATGGTTTTTCTTCGACAGATACCCATTGTAGTAATTTGAATCCCGAAAAACTATTTGCCCCTGATCCCGATCCAGACGCAAAATATATTCTTTCAACCCGAATCAGGGTAGGGCGCAATGTTGCCGGTATGCCACTCGGACCGGGTCTTGCTGCACCACAGCGAAAATCAATTGAAGCACAGGTTGCGAAATCGTTAACTAATTTAAGTGGGGAGTTAGCTGGGAATTATTATTCGTTAACGGGGATGGACGAAACGGTCCGGAACCAATTAATCGCTGACCATTTCCTGTTTAAGGCCGGAGACCGGTTTCTGGAAGCTGCCGGATTGAATCGTGATTGGCCCGCTGGACGAGGAATTTTCCATAATCTACAAAAAACTTTTTTGGTCTGGGTTAACGAAGAAGATCAACTTAGAATAATTTCGATGCAGCAGGGTGGCGACCTTGAAGTGGTTTTTGCCCGGTTGGTAAAGGCAATTAGAGAAATAGAGAAATCGGTCTCGTTTCTGTTTGATGCGCGTCTTGGGTATCTCACTAGTTGCCCGACAAATCTGGGGACGGCAATGCGTGCCAGTGTCCATATCCGTTTGCCTAAATTAAGTTTGGATATGGTGGATTTTAAACGGATTACCGATTTACACCATTTGCAGATACGTGGCATTCACGGCGAACACTCTGAAGGTGAAGGTGGAATTTTTGATATCAGCAACAAAAGGCGCTTAGGGGTGACTGAGGTTGAATGTGTGCAGGATATGTATGCTGGGGTTGTGGCACTTATCCAGCAGGAAAAAGTGTTGTAGTATTCTTTGGACAAATATTTGTGACAAATGATTATGACTGTGAATAATCAAAAGGGGCCGGGATCAACCTTTGATCCCGGCCCCTTTATTTATTAGCAATCTGTGGAAAGGTTTTATTTCAGGATCTCCTCAACCGGAACATAATCGAGACCGAAGGCTTCGGCACCACCGGCATAGCAAACCTTGCCGGCAACAACGTTAAGACCAGCTTTCATGCCT
>DAOWKG010000264.1 GCA_030639985.1 Desulfuromonadaceae bacterium | reverse complement strand
TTGATGTCTTGGTGCCCAACGTTTTGGCCTTTAGCATTTTTGAAATTCTTCTTTTGAGTTATTGAATCATTTTGTCAGGAAAAAAAGATTGAAGCCTTTTTTTGAACGATTTTCCGGTACCGGTTATATCTGCGCCCATCGTGGCGCGCGCTCCATTGCGCCGGAAAACACCCTGATGGCGCTTGAAAAAGCTCGTAATGGTGGTGCCGATCTCTGGGAAACAGATGTCCAGGTGACTGCCGATGGGGAATTGGTTTTGTTTCATGACTATACTCTTGAACGAACTACCGATGTTGCCGGTTGCCCAGAATTTGTGGATCGTAGACCTTGGAACCTAGCCGACTTTACTTTGGCCGAGTTGCAGCAACTGGATGCCGGCTCGTGGTTTCTCCAAGCCGACCCTTTTGGCACGATTGCCACGGGGGAAGTGCCAGAGGGTGATTTTTCGACCATAAGCAAGCAGCGGATTCCGCTGTTGCGAGACGTTTTGGACGATTGTCGTAAATATGATTTTCCGGTTAATCTGGAAATCAAGGATCAAACTGGAACCGCTGCAGATGTAACAATTGTCGAGCAGATTTTGAATCTCATTAAGACTACTGCAACCGAGCATCTGGTGCTGCTATCTTCCTTCAATCATAATTACCTCCGTCAGGTAAAACAGTTTAATCGGACCATTGCTACGGCAGTGTTGGTAGAAAAGAAACATCCGCAAGACCTGTTACGCTATTTATGTGATCTAGATGTTGATGCGTACCACCCCGACCAATTGATAACCGCTGCAACGTTGGTTCACCAGTTAACGGCTGCCGGCATAGTTGTAAATCTCTGGACTGTTAATGATATTGAGCGAGCACAATATTTTGCCGCCGCAGGAGCCACTTTTATTTGTACCGATTGGCCGCAACGTCTGTTTGTTGCAAGTCATTCTTGAATTTCAACCGGTTTCGTGATAGAAGCACAGTTCTTCTGTTCAAGTGGTTGAATCCGTCTGTTTCGCAGTAGATTCATGTAAAGTTCGACAGCCTCCTAGGACAGTTTAGCGATGACTACAGCCGAGCAAGATCAGTTTTTTATGCAGGCAGCGTTGGCTGAAGCTGCTGTTGCCGAGGGTTTGGCAGAAGTCCCGATCGGAGCAGTTGTCGTGTTGGATGGCCAAATTATCGGTCGTGGCCACAACCTTCGCGAGACCAGCAACGATCCGACCACCCATGCTGAGATCATAGCAATACGGCAGGCGGCTGAACAGTTGAACTCGTGGCGGTTGCTCGATTGTACCTTGTATGTAACGTTGGAACCGTGTGTCATGTGTATGGGGGCGATCATCTTGGCGCGAATTCCTGATCTGGTATTCGGCTGTCGTGATCCCAAGGTTGGCGCAGTTGGTTCAATTTATAATTTTGCCACCGACGAACGCTTTAATCATCAGGTTCAAGTTCGAGAAGGGGTGTTGCGAGACGAATGCAGCGCACAATTGAGTAACTTTTTCCGACAATTAAGGGCGCAGAAGAAAAAACAAAAAGATTGATGCGGAGAGGTGTCCGAGAGGCCGAAGGTGACAGACTCGAAATCTGTTGTCGCGCAAGCGACCGGGAGTTCGAATCTCCCCCTCTCCGCCATAAACAAAACAAGGGGTTGGCTGATTTCAGCTAGCCCCTTGTTTTGTTTGTGCTGGTCAAATGGTACTGTTTAGGTGCGCTGGAAAACGAAAAATCATCCCATTTCACGACACCGGGGAAAACATGCTACAATAGGTTAGTTTTTAACCTGCCGCTTTTGATCACCGTAATCTTTCTTTAAGTATAGGAGTTTAGAATGAAGTTTATTATTTCTATGATGCTTGCTGCTATGTTGATTTCTGTTGTTGGCTGTTCATCCTCCTCGCAATATTTAGTTGATAAGCCATTTGTGATTTATCCGCAGAATGTTTTGCATTCAGAGGGTGATGCGGTGCAAGAGAAGTCTATGCAGGCACTTCTAAATTCTTTTGCCGATCATCGATGGGATATCCACGGTGTCGATAAGGAAAATAGCACTATCATTGCTGAAGTCTGCCGCAGAGGGGAATACTGTGCCGAGGTTATGGCAACGGTTCAGAAAAACGGTTCGGTTGAATTTATCAGAACCCCAGGACAGAAGATAACTGACGATGGCGCCATTTTATTGCAGCGTTGGTTGCAGAATATCAAAAAAAGGCATGCCCGGCATATGCGACAGCTTCGTAAGACCTAAGAACGTTTTTTAGGATTAGATTTGGGTCTTTAGAGTTTTGAATCAAAAAGTAAATTTGCCGCGATGAAAATCTATCAAGGTCTGTTATTAAAGCATTAACCCAAAAAGAGTTGGCCTTTGGTCTTACAGATTTTCATGGCAGCATAAATTAGAACGGTACGAATAATGACTAAAAATGAGATTCAAACAACCTTGACAAAACTACTTATAAATAAAGCTGATTTTGCACTGCTATTTGGATCATGGGCAAAAAGGAACGATCTGATTCATTCCGAAAGTGATGTTGACTGTGGGGTGTTTTTCCACTCCGACATTGTCAATGATAAGTCGTATTTTGCTATTGCTGAACAATTTGAAGCAATTGTCGGTCGGAAACTGGATCTCGTGTGTTTAAATACCGCAGATATTATTATCGCCTCGCAAATTATTGCCACAGGTGA
>DAOWKG010000161.1 GCA_030639985.1 Desulfuromonadaceae bacterium | reverse complement strand
TTTTTCACGAGCAAAAAAATCGATAAGATTCTGCTCTACCTGCAGCATACCACTATTTTTCCAGCCTTCAATATCGCCAGACATACGTGCCAGCAACCCTTTACGGGCGGATACCGGCAACACCTGCGGGATGCCATCACACAGTGGCTCCAACTGCTCGGCTAAAAAGGACAAAGACGACACTTTTTCTTTTTCATCGAGAAAGTCGACTTTATTCAACAGAAAAAATGTTTGCGGCAAGCGTTGGCGAATTTCCTTAAGGTAATCGAGTTCAACCTCGGTGATCGGTGGATCGGGTGATACCAAAAAAATTGCCGCATCACAATGGGGTAACACCTGATATGCTACCTCGGTGTTATGTTTATGGGTCGAACCGATGCCCGGAGTATCGACTAAAACAACACCCTGCTTAAGTATAGCTGCTGGATGACCGATATCAACTCGCTGAACTTGTAATTTATTGTTTGGATTGCCACTTTCGGTAATATACTTAGCCAAAAAATCGGCCAGAGAACAATCTTCGCTGGGTATAAATTTGATCGGCTCAGCTATAGTTTCAAAGACAACCTCAACCTCAATTTTTTTGGCATAATTAATAAAAGTTGGAATCGCAGTTACCGGCAAGATGTCGGTCGGCAACAGTTCATCTTCAAGCAAGGCATTTATAAAGGTACTTTTGCCCCGTTTAAACTGCCCCAACACAGCCAGATAAAACCGACCAGACGCCATCCGTTGCTGCAACAATTTAAGGTCATCACAGCCCGCCGAATAGGTTTCACCAAGGGGCTCAAGAACCAGCAGCGCTTTATTTATAACGTCAATCAAGTCAACCAGATTTTCCGAATGGACGACGTTCACCTTCTCCACAGGTGGTTCAAGCATTACAAAACCTCATATAAAAACACTTCCAAGGAACGGGCATTGCCTTCCGATCCCCGAAAAATAACAGAATAATACTCAATTATATTATTGGTCAGACAAACAAGTCGCCACTGAGATAACGTTCGCCAGAATCGGGCAAGATAACGACAATATTTTTACCGACAAGTTCTGGCTGTGTCGACAATCTAGCAGCAACAGCTGTCGCCGCTCCACAAGAAATACCAGAGATCAAACCTTCCTCTCGGGTCAGGCGTCTGGCAAAATCATAAGCTTCTTCATTGGTTGCCAATTCAACCCGATCAATCATATCAAGATCGAGGGTTTCGGGGATAAATCCGGCACCAATCCCCTGAATTTTATGTGCTCCCGGTTGCAACATTTCCCCCGCCAGATGTTGGCTTATAACAGGACTACTAGTAGGTTCTACGGCAACCGAAAGAATCTGTTTACCACAGATTTTCTTTATATAATGGGAGATACCACTAATAGTACCACCGGTTCCAACCCCAGCCACCAAAACATCGATGTTACCGTCGGTATCTTCCCAAATTTCTGGGCCGGTAGTTTTAACGTGGATTTCTGGATTTGCCCGATTTTTAAATTGATGCAACAACAAGTAGCGATCGGGACTTTCCTCTGCTATTCGTTCAGCTTCGATAACCGCTCCAGCCATCCCTTTTGCACCAGCAGTTAATATCAACTTGGCACCAAAAGCCTTAAGAATTTTACGCCGCTCTATACTCATCGTTTCCGGCATAGTCAACGTCAATGAAATTCCTTTAGCAGCAGCAACAAATGCCAAGGCAATCCCGGTATTGCCACTGGTTGGTTCTATTATTTCCATCCCCGGTTTCAAGGTACCACGTTGCTGAGCATCGGCAATCATCGCCGCACCGATTCTACATTTAACCGAATAGGCGGGGTTACGACCTTCTATTTTACCATAAACATTTGCCCCACCGGGAGCAATGATGCGATTCAAACGCACTAAAGGGGTGCGACCGATTGCAAGTGAATTATCAGCATAAATTGGTGCCATAGTTTATCTCCAATACCCTAAAATTTGTTTTCCACTATTACTACATAAAGTTAGCTGGTGTCGCACAGACACATAATAAACATGTATTTAGAATATAGGCTAACACACTATTCTAGTCAAGAAAGAGAAATGTCATTATCGCTTTCTTTTTAGATAAATACAGCAGCAATAGGATACAGATAACGACTCAAACGGTGAGCCTAGCAGGGATTATAAATAAATCAGAACAAAAAGAGTAAACTATTTTCGCCGAAACAAAACCAATGCTCCATTGCCACCAAATTGCTTCGGTGCTCGCCCCCATTCAGCGATCAGCTGCTTTCCTTCAGCATTAAGGAAACGCTCTACCTCGTCACGTAGAACGGCTTCACCATCCTTGGAATGCAATCCTTTACCGGTAATAACCAGCAATGTGTGCCAATCATTATGCTCGGCATTCTGGAGAAAATGGTTTAGCCTGCCCACTACTTCGGCGCACAAACAGCCATGTAAATCCAAGGTTGCATCAGGAGTAAGCTTACCTCGTTTCATCTGTTTCAACCGCCGAGGCACTGCAATTGGAGGTAAAGACGTTTCATCGGGGATGGACTCATCAAAGCAAACGGAAAAAGCCCCCATCGCCGCGAGAAATATTTCCTCATCGGTCTCAACTGGCTCTTTTTTAACCGGAGCAGAAAGGCTATCATTAGACTCGTCAGCTGCCACACTACCAGGTAATTGCTTAACCCCGAGCATTTCCATCTCGTCGGCAAAAGAACCATATATTTCAACCGGTGGATCCTTCTGCACCGCTTGCTCCGAGCTCTTATTCTCTGGCTCAAAAACAGCAAACCCCTTCAGGTTAACGAAGGGGTCACTATTAAATATCTTATTTTTACTTTTAGCCGCTTTATTTTTTTTAGCCATTATATATACTTACCGCACAACTTGCTTGCGCCGCCCAGTCATTGCTTTGGTTTGCTTTTTTATCATAGCGCCTTGTTTTTCAAGATGAAACTGGTACCACATATCGCCAAAACCCTTCATCTTCATCTTTTTACCAGCTTCAAGCAACTCCAGGTTAAGCTGTAAACGCTCGTCTCCGGCAGCCTTGGCAACACCCTTTTTTAACACTTCAATGGCTTTATTTCGCTCACCAATGCGATCCATACAAAAAGCATAAACGGCATAAACCATCGGTTCTTTGCGGTTAGCAGAAACCGCTTTGCCGAAAGTGTCAATCATTTTGCTGGTTTTATTCTTTTTCATATAGGTAATTGCCAGCATTGAAGTGCTCACCCAGTTACGGATAAAACCTTTTTCCAAAAACGGAACCGCTTGTTTGAAATCGCGCTTAAGATAGTAAATCGTCCCTATTTGTGAGTTTATTTGCTGTTTTACATATATTTGCCAAGCTCCGTACTTCAAGCCTCCCTGCAACTCTTTGATCGCCTTATCGCCCCGATTAGCCATCATATCGCGCTGAGCTACTTCCATCAGAGCGGTAACTTTTTTCATGGTTATCCGGGTAAGTAACATAAAAAGCAACGCAAATACCACGGCTGAAACAGCCATGGTAATCCACATATTAGGAGTAACAAACCGCATCATCAGGGCAGAAGACAACGCTGAACAGGCAAATGAAATCAACAGATTAAGCATCGGAAATATTCCTTCTAAGGATTAGATAATAAATATTTATAAGAATTACACATTCAAACGCTGGACTCTAACAATCCACACAGAAAATGTCAAAGCAAAGCAATCACTGCGATTAAGCTTAAGGGGGAAAAATTTGTCAACTGGCGGAAACCTTTAAGGTGAGTTTTTGTCCTGGACGTAAGATATGGTTATGAGAGAGCTTGTTCCAAAGCCGAATCTGCTCGGTTGCGACATCAAACTGGCGACCAATATCCCAAAGGGTATCTCCGGGGACAACTTTATAAATCAAATTACGTGATGGCCCTGCTTTTGCGGTAACCTTTGCAACTACCCGTACGCCCCGCTTAGAGACTGCAAGTACCTGACCGGGACGCAGCATATTGCTCCATCCCAACTTATTCCACACCCGCAACTGTTTTTGGGTTACATCGAAACGTCTGGAAATCGACCAGAGGCTATCACCACTGCGAACTTTATAGGTTCGCCGTCTAGTCTTGACATAACTCTCACCCGCTACGTTTGCTGGCAACGCGGTAAATCCCTGTTGCAATGGGAGAATTAGATTGTGTCCAATCTGTAATGCCCGGGGATTTTTAATCTTGTTCAAGGCAACAATATCATCGACCCGGATTCCATATTTGCGTGCCAAAACCTGCAATGTGTCACCCGCGGTAATTTTATGGCGATGATAGCTGGCACGCTTACTTGCCGGTAACTGTGCATATAAATTCACCACCTTACTGGCACTCCCAAAAGGGACATGTAAATTATAATTGCTAACAGCAGGCGGAGTACACCAACGCTTCAACTCGGGATTGAGTTCCTTTAGTTCCTTATAACTGATGCCACAATAGCTGGCAATAATATTTAAATCTGTCGTCGTTGCGATCGAAACCGTTTCATAAACTACCGGTTCCATAAAATCCAATCCAGCAAAGCCGTAAGCTTCCAGATTCTTAACAATTGTCAAGGCTGCCAACAGTTTCGGTAAATAATTTTTGGTCTCTTCCTGCAACACCCGTCCTTCGGTTAAGTCCCAGAAATTACGGCTGCCACTTTTTCTTACCGCTTTACGAACCTTGCCACCGCCAGCATTATATGCAGCAACTGCCAAGTACCAATCACCATCAAAACGACGATGGAGATATTTAAGGTGTTTGGCGGCAGCTAGGGTCGATCTCTCCAGATCTAAGCGACCATCCTGCCACCAATCATTTTCGAGCCCGTACAAGTTCCCCGTCGATTCAATAAACTGCCACGGACCAGCGGCATGTGCCCAACTGTATGCCCGAACGTTAAATCCCGACTCAATCATCGCCAGATAGGCGAGATCTAGCGGTATCCCCTCAGCTGCAAAAACCAATTGGATGGTCGGAATAAAGCGCCCGGCTCGTTCAAGCCAGCGGCCAAAATTTCTTTTCCCGGAACCGCTATAGTGACCGATAAGTTTCTTAATCCGGGGATGATCACTCAAGGGGAAATCGGCGGCATAAGGGAGTAATTGTGGCGCCGTATATAGATATTCAACAATCGATTGTGGCAACGGTGCAGTAACCGGCAACTGTAGTTTCGGGGTAAGTAATTGGTGGCTATTTTCCAAATCAGCAAGATTGGATTGGGTCGCCGTCGCAGCAGCGGTAGCACTAATATTTGTTTCAGACCCAAGCGGCAAAAGTGCCAACTTATCCAGCGACAATTGGCACCCAGCAAGAAGTGGTAGCAACAACAATATCAGGACTGACCTAGCCATTAACATTCTCCAGAACACTCTAAAATGGACATTGTACTTATTATCGTCGGCGAATCTAGCGAAAGCAACGCTTCAAGTCAAGTCCGACCCCGATTTCAGTGACCAAATTTAGCCTTTTGGCCAACAGCGGCGCTCCATTTCATCCAGTAAAGGGATAAAACTTTTCCGATCCAAAGCAGATATAGGTACCGCATTGTAACGCCGGCACAGATGGGGCAAATCGTCAGCAGCGACCTGATCGACCTTATTAAACACCAGTAAACACTGCTGGGTTCCAAGATTCAGGTCGCCAAGGATTTTATCGACAGCTTTTATTTGCTCTTCAAATCTGGGGTTAGATAAATCTACCAAATGCAGTAACAGGTCGGCATCTTCCAACTCTTCGAGGGTCGCTTTAAAAGCCCCCATCAGGCTCGGCGGCAAATCGCGGATAAAACCTACCGTGTCGGTAATAATCACTTCACGATCAAGGGGAAACCGAAGCCTTCTGGTCGCGGTATCAAGGGTTGCAAAGAGCAGATCTTCGGTCATAACCTCACTCTGCGTCAGGGCATTTAACAACGTCGATTTACCAGCATTGGTATAGCCGACAATGGAAACAATCGGCAAACCTGCCCTAATCCGTTTCTGGCGCCGCTGCACCCGACCACGACCGAGAGAATCAAGCTGTTTTTCCAACCGCCGAATTTTGTCCCGGATACGCCGACGATCTATTTCCAACTTGGTTTCACCCGGACCACGGCCACCGATACCACCCATAAGCCGTGACATCGCTGTCCCCTTACCTGACAAGCGGGGTAAAATATATTTAAGTTGTGCTAATTCAACTTGAACTTTACCGTCTCTTGATTGTGCTCGGCGGGCAAAAATATCGAGAATCAGTTGGCTGCGATCGATAACCTTCATCTCGGTAATTTCGGAAATTGAGCGAATTTGATTTGGGGTCAAATCCTGATCAAACACCAGCAATGTCACCCGTTGCTGCAATGCCCGGATAATAATTTCCCGCAATTTCCCTTCACCTACGAGAAAGCGTGGATTCATTTTACGGGGTCGTTGAATAATTCTATCAACCACGGCAAGCTCAGCGGTTCGAGCTAACTCATCAAGCTCTGCCATCGATGCATCGACCCGCTGGCGACTCATTTGCCCTACCGAAATTAACAGTGCTCGTTCCCGACCATCGTCAAGGGCAATCGTTTCGGCAGCGACCCGTTCCATTTCCTGATTGAGGGAATAAATAAATGCTGAAAAGTCGAGTTCAAAGCGGTGAAAGCTGGTGAATTCAAACGTTTCGATCTGAGCAGTATCTTTGGTTGGCAACAAGTGAGCATATGAAAAGTTGCCCGGCAAACCATCCTCACCAACACCGATAACCGCCATAGTGTCAAGACGCAGCAGTTCTAGATCGGTTAAATCATCTCGACTCAGTGGCTCCTGCTGCAAATGGGTATGGATGCAGCGTAAGCCCCGCAAACCACCTCGGCCAAGGCTATAACGGGAGAGATCGGGGATAACAATTTCCCGATCATCACCGACAATGACGTGTTCGACAGTTCCAGAACGATCGATAATAACCCCAACCTGACGCTTTAATTCGCGTGACAGTTCGGTCAAATAGCGTGCAAGTTCAGCAGTAATAAGCTCAGCAGCAGGTATTTTGCGCCGATAAATTCGTTCCAGTGCCTTAACCTGACTTGCCTTGAGTCCGCCGATTTTACCTTCTATCATTTACCTACCCACTGGATACTTAGTACTCGGGACACCTTAAACCTTCGTATCTTGCTTGTTATTTTACGCATCAACTGCGTTACGATTTCCGCTGTATAGCTCTGGCTATGCAGAGAAAATCGCGCCTAGTTGACACGCAAAATCCCGACGCAATATTGCGAATGTTAAAGATATACAGAGTACTAGTCACACCATACAAAAGGGGACATGTAGTTTATACATGTCCCCTGCATACTACCTTAGTTTATTGCCACCGGTTAACC
>DAOWKG010000270.1 GCA_030639985.1 Desulfuromonadaceae bacterium | reverse complement strand
CCCGATCATACACATTCATGACAAACAGCGGGCTGGCAATAGCCAGGCTATTGACAACCAGGGTCGCCAAGAGAACGTGTTTGTAGATAGGCCAGAATTTAAATATTGCCCCCCAGAACCACTCTTTTGTATCGGTCAGGCGCAGATCGCTAGCACGCGGATCAAGGGTGACTTTCGGCTGACAAAAGAGGGTATAACCGGTGTAGCTGGCGTTGAGTTCAGCAAGTGGAACCCGCTGGGGAGTCTCCCCGAATTCGGCAAAGAAAACCTCCACCTCATCTGGGAAGATGTCGTTGAGGACGCAAGCTTCATGGTTTTCCAAAAGCAAAATACAGGGCAGGGTCAGGGTAGAGATATTTGCTATTTGGGGTCGATGAGCAATTTGCCCATTCACACCGAGCTGTTCCAGCGCCCGGACACAAATCGCCGGGGCAACCACACTGCCATCAATCGGCATGCCCGCTTTGAGCGTTTCGGTTGAGATCGGTTTCCCCTTCAATCCCAGTAGCAGCGATAAACAGCCGATGATTGGTGGATCAAAATCTATTTCCCCGCTAACATTCGTCTGTTGCGATCTTGCTGTTGCTACTTTCTCTTTGCTATCCGTTGTCTGTGACACGAGCCCAACACCTCATTTGAAAAAATATCGGAAAATACGATCTTCATATCAAGTACTGCAATTTCAGAGTATCACTACGACAGCAACTAAGACAAACCCCGCCCTGACCGTAAGTACAAACTTTTCCAAAAAAACGGGTTGCCCCTGCCGTAGAGACAACCCGCAACAAACACTCTAGCGGTGATGCTAGTTGCCAACAAAAAGTGCTTCGATCCGGCGATTTTTGGTTCTTCCATCTGCGGTTCTATTCGCCGCAATGGGGCGACTGAGACCATAACCAATGGCGCTCAAACGGGCAGGGTCGATCTCAAAGACATTAACCATGACTGCCACAACGGCATCAGCCCGACGCTGCGATAACACCCGATTATACTTTTCAGACCCATTACCGTCTGTATGCCCTTCAATCACACCTGATATTTTTGGGTATTTCTTAAGAAAGTTAACCACTTTAATAATTTCGGGATAGAAGTCATCGGTAACGACAAAAGAGCTGGTATCGAAAAGAATTTCAAGTTTGATTCGTTCCTGAATCCGAGCCAGTTGCACCGCTTTAGACTTTTCCACCGCTGGCTCAAGTTCCAGATCCAATGGCGGGAAATAAGCTTCGGTCAAAATTCCGCCAACAGCCAATACCCGACTGGTCGCAACCAGCTCGTTGACTTGTGCCGTCACCATTAAACCGGAGGTTTGAAATAACTCATTTTCGGCATCCAGTACATCGAGAAGACTTCTTTGTGACAAGTTAAATTGCTTCAGGTAGGCATCAAGGGTGCTTTGATTGAAATCTACTGCGTCATGGTAAATTTTGATTGTTTCAATAATCGATTGATACTTAGCCCAGGTGCTGCGAGTATTTTCAAGCGCATACAATAATTCATTCTGGCGCGTTTCCGAACCTTGCCGAATCCTCGCCAAGGCAGCCTTTTTACCAGCAGAATCACTACCACCATTATACAGGTTCCAGTTCATCTTCAACAAACCCGCCTCGTTATCCTGCCAGGTATCTTCCCCTCTGACCTGATGTTGGTAACTCTTGCTCAATTCAAAAAATATCTTCGGATAGTCAGCCGATTTAGCCAGCTCTTTTTTTGACTTAAGCTCGTTAATATCAGCCGTTGCAGCCAACACCTTCGGGTTCCATTTTTCGGTTTGTGCCAGGGCATCAGCCAGGTTTATGGGGGTCAAATCGGGGATTTTTGCCATCTGCAAATCACCTGGGAGACGACCAACCACCCTTTCATAATTTGCCGCACTGGCAGCCAGCTCTGCTTTCAGCTGTAATAAAGATGCTCTGGCACGGGCGTGCCGTCCCTGCGCCTGGGTAACATCGACACTGCTACCAGCACCACCCTTATGACGTTCAACCAGACCCTTCAATATCTCTTCATGATCCTTGATATTTCGTTCCGCCAAAAGTAGCAGGATTGTATTGCGATAGACACTGAGGTGGGCGATAACCGCATCGAGTGCTATCGACTCAGCGTTGTCTCTTACCCGATGATTTATCGATTTTAGTTTAGCTTGCTGAATCCCGCTACGACTACTTGCTTCTCCGCCGTCATAGAGCCGCTGCCGCAGGGTCAGCGATATTTCATCACGCGACTCCCATTCATCATCACCCGGATCAGCCCCATTCTGACGTGTAGTCGAGTCACTATGTTTGTCATAACCGTAACTGGAAGCAAGATCGACAGAAGGCAACCAGTTACCATCCGCCTGCCTCAGTTCGTGGACCAGAGCATCACGGTTACGAGTGAGTATTTTCAATCGTGGGCTACTGTCCAATGCCCATTTAACACTCTCATTGATGGTAACTTTGTCGGCGACAGATTCGGTCATTGCGCCAAACACCAGCGTTGGGATCAGCAGTAAAACAATGGCACAATAACCCAAAAGTTTTTTTCTCACGCTTTCCTCCTGAAGGAAATTTTAATCATTTTAAAAATTATTTTTGCTCAATTGATAACAAATCGGTAAGCAATAACGTATCCATAATATCCTGAACCGATACGCTAGGCGCCGCCAGCATCTCGCCATTTATCGCTGCCATATCCTGGGGAGCATCCGCAACGATGGAAATATTTACCGGTGTGTCATTTTCAGCCACACCAGTTTCCAGGTAGGTGCTCAAAATATCTTGCTCAGCCGCTATCAGCACATCGCTAATCCCTAACGGTTCCCCTTGATTTTGAGCAAGAAAGCTATCTCCTAAGTGGTCAACCAAGGTGTCACCAGCAACAAGACCAAAGATGAAGTCATCACCTTCACTGCCGACCATAATGTCATTACCGCTAACATCGGCAGCAAAATCGGCATCAGTCAAATCGGTTCTATCAATCAGTTCATCACGAACATGTTCCATTGCCTCTGCTGCAGATATGGCATCGCGGCCGGCAGTGGTAATGAGGTCAACAAGTTGACCTTCCGTCAGATCACTGAGCGTCAGGTAGTCATCAGCAAAAGCAGCGTGCATTGCTGCGGTAATAACTAGACCATCTGCAGCAATGCCATTTTCATCGATCGATTGCAACAGAATCGCCAGATTGATGACATATTGATCACTCAAGTTGGTACGTTCGACTCCGGCCAGGTCTTGCAAAAACAACTGCCCATCGTTGGCCATCTCACTGGTATCAAAGACTCCGAGGGTCATGCTGCCGAGTTTAAAGGTAACGATGTCACCATTGATGTAAGAGAAGCCGCCGTCAGAGTTGGTGGTACCGGTAATGCCAGAAGCGGTCTCGTAGTACATGCCGATTATGGCGGCATCAATTATGGTTGAAGTCAGAGTGGGGGTAATACCATTGATGGTTACATTTATATTTGTGGTTACATCTTCATAGACGGTTGTGGTGCCGACTTGAGACCATTCGTTTGTAAGTTGAACACTGTCACCAGCTTCGGCATTGATCACCAGAGAATCTCCACCATCAGTCATATCGATAACGTCTTGAACCGATAAGTTGGTTAACGAGTGATTGCCATTCTGGGTCAAATCGATAATTTCAAAGCTCGCAAGTTCCGGGGCAGGAATCGAGTCGTCAAAGTCGATATCAACAGCGGTAGCTAAAACCAACGTGTCATCACCGTCCCCGGCGGAAAATTGTTCATCGCCAGCATCAATAGCGGTTTTGGTTGCGTCATACAGAATCGTTTCATCACCATCAAGGCTGATGACTACTGTGCCACCGTCACTATCGCCATTAGCGTCGGTGATGGCATAGCCCAAAGTCATATCAAAATCGAGATTGTAATTGATGGCACTTATTGATTCGATTCCGAGCTTAAATGAACTTTCATTTCCCGCCAGGAATTCAATGCCAATAAAGGTTCCACCACTAGGGGACAAGACGGTATATTTCATGTCGGTAAAATCGGGATCGCTAGTCAGGATTATGGTTTCTCGCACTGGAGCAGTAAGAGTCCCGGTGATGATCGTTATGTATAATTCATCGCCCGATTTTTCACTGCCAAAATTGAAGAGAGAAATCTCCATCGAAGAGACATCATTCTCATGGGTGGTGTGTCCATCACCATCCGTTGCCACGGTGGCAAAATCCATAATCAACTGGTCACCGGCATTCATGTTATTGCTGTCAACACCGATATAATAGTTATTGGTGTTAACCGTATGCTCTGCGTCAGCACTTGCGATCTCTGCGGCGGTATCTTCGATAAGATTATGAGCAGTAATGATGGCATCTACATTTGAAGGGCTTCCGCCACTATCCTGAAAGCCGAGAACAATCGTATCATTATTGCCACCGCCGGGCAGGACAATACCACCATCAAAAACCTCTTCCACACCCAAAAGCTCGCTCGGCTGATTGTAAGTGATGTCGGTTGCATCACTATCCTGCATGGCGATAACAACAGAAAAAACGGTCGTCGCACCGCCATCAATGGTTCCTGTAACGATGCCATTCGCATCATCAAAAGAGATTGTAACCAGTTGCCCTTCTGAATAAATTTCCGGCAGGACTGAACTGGCTTCATCCCAGGAAAAGGTATTCCCACCATCGGTGGAAAAATGGGTATCCACCGTGTCGGTCAGCACCCCGACAAACCCGGATTCGTTTGCCATAATCAACGTATTGTCACCGATCATGGGCACATCATTCGGGACCGCTGTTTCAGCATAGGTTGTGCTGGCCGTTGCCACTGGTGACACATCAAGGCTAGCCAACTCTTGTGAAGTTGTGGTTGAAGTCAGGGTAAAACCAGCGGTAGCATCAGCTTCACTCAATGTTAGCGTAAGTCCAATCAGCTGCGCCTGGGTAAAAGTCCACGATCCCCCACCATTGTCAGTCCCCACGTTAAAAATGCCGGCGGCAGGAACACCGGTGATAATCACATCTTGCAGCTCTTCAGCTTGAGCGCTTGCGCTATCGGTATCGTTAAGGGAGTCGGTGATATTTACATCATAGGTGTAGGTAGGATTGCTAGCAACTACACTCACATTATCTATTGAACCGGTGCCGTTAAATATTAAAGCATTTAAGGTTACAGGATCACCCAATGTGGCACTCGCAGGGATGGTCACCGTATGGGTTCCGACTCCCAGGGAAGAAGGGGTGATTTGGGTTACAGAATCATCATTTGTAGAGGTGTTATTCCAATATACATCAATAGCGGCACCTGCTCCTGAGATAGTAAAAGTAACTTCATAGTCACCCGCTGTTGTTATCGAAAAATTTTGCAATAACATGTCACCATCTAATACCGCCCTGAACCCGCCGCCACCATCCGCCTCTGTGACTACATCTTTATCTGCTGCCGTTGCCCATTTATTAGAACCTCCAGGAGATGCCAACGCATACCAGTTTTCGGTTGATACATCATTTGTATTTGCAGCTGGCAAGGCGGCAGCATTCAAATCACCATTTGAAGCAATATCTTCTCCACCATTATAGACACTGTTATTCACCGTAATCGCTATATTCGGGGTGTCTGCGACAGCAGTTACCGTAACAACAGCTTCCGCAGTTGTTCTATTGCCAGCAACATCAATTTTGGTGAAAGAAAAAGTGTCGGTTCCAGAAAAATCGGTATCAGGTGTATACCTCAAGGTGCCATCACTATTGTCTGTGACAGTACCATTCGTTCCCTGGCCGAGCACTACATAGGTATAATTTGCATCCGCCACGGTATCGACTGTAGTCGTACCAATAACTGCGACCCCATTTTCCTCTTCAAAAACACTTAATTGCACTTTATCAACCAGCACCGTACTATCAGAAACATCGGTACCGGCATTGGCAATGCCAGATGTTGTAATAACCGGATCGTTTGTTGTGGCAATCAGGGTCAATGCCTCATCACCCTCTGCGGTGCCATCATCTATGGTTGTAATTTTCACTAAAACCGATGTGATTGCAGCAGCATCTCCCTGAATCGTGATTTGATCGCCAACTACATTAATCCAAGTCGTACCATCATCGGTGGAATACTGATATGCTGCATCATAATCATCGACCACGACAGCATCACCAGCGATGCTAAGATCTACAATTGTATTTGTCGCCTTTACAGAACTTAAACCAACTTCAAAAATGGCATCATTGCCTTCACTTACATATACTGGCGCACTTACAAGAAGGGTTGGGTAATCATTAATGGTCGTTGTGCCACTACTGGTGAGATTTGCCATGTCTGCTTCAGCATAGCCGTTGATAGCTGCCGTCAATGTCAGCGCCTCACCATTATCACTCACGCCATCGGACAACGTCGTCACTTTTACTTCAACTCGAGTATCGCCGGAAGCAATCGTCACCTGATCTCCGCTAGCAAGAACCCAGCTCCAACTTTGGCCATCAGCCACAATGTCTTTATAGTAAAGATCGCCATCGTAATCACCAGCAGTTGCATCGCCACCAACCGTAAGATCAAGAACCGTCGCAACCGCTCTGGTCTCGCTAAGGTCGATTATAAATACAGCCGATTTACCTTCATCCACTGCAGTGGGATCAGAAACCGTAAGCTCCTTACCAATTGAAATTGTTGCTATTGTAAGGTTTGAATTTGTAGCAACACTATCAGTTACACTGATATCAATAGTGCGATCACCAGATGACGGACTACCAGCAATATTCCGATAAGCCATGTCGGTGACGAGCAGTGACTCGACCTCTGCTTCGGTAAGGACTCCCACACCACCAGTATTTTTAATCACTATGGTTGCTGTCGTCGCTGTTACAGCAATAATTTCAACCTGATAATCTCCACCAGCGGTATTTTCCGCAGCAAGAGTCGCATCTAGACTGAATACCGTCCCATTGATGATAATTTTTTCATCAGCGCTATCCTGCAAACCAGCAACGCTCAAAGTCAGACTTGAGATGTCATTACTAGCAACCAAATCAACATCACTATCAGCCAGTGCAACTCCAGCACCACCTATAGTAAAGACGGTTTGGTAGTTATCTGTATTCGTCGTGTCATTGTCATTGTTTGCATCCAGGTCTAGGGAGAGGGCACTATCAAGCTCGGTGATCGTAGTAGTGCTGGTTGCGGTACCAATGGTGGCAGAACCATCCGCTACGGTTGCAGAACTTAAGGTGCCGATAATAGTCTCAGAACCCTCTACGGTTGCATCATCAATAGCAGTAACATCAAAAATAAAATTGCCGCTGCCACTAGCATTAAAGCTAGCGTCAAATGTTAACGCTTGGCTCCCGGTGTCATAACTCACGCCGGCAGTTGCTGTTGCCGCTGCACTTACAGCGGTCAGAAAGTTATCATAGTCGGCGCCCGAAGTTGCCGTGCCGGACGGGGTAATCACCACACTGGAGGTGTTAGCGCTGACCAGGGCATCTCCACCAAGGGTGATGATAAAGGTTGCAGTGGCTTCGGAATCTTCATTGATACTGGTAGTGGAATTAAGGGTATAGGTAACATCGGCAGCAGCAACAACAACCACATCAGTGATCGTCCCCGGAGCAGTAACACCATCAATCGTTAAATTATAAGACTCCGATAATTCGACCGCTGAATCATTTATGCCAGCAACAGTAACCGTAAAGCTGGTAACCCCCGCGGGAACAGCAATTGTTCCTGCAATCGAATCATACGTTACCCCACCACTAAAAATTGGGGTGCTGTTATAATCACTACCAGCACTTGCGGTCTCATCGGCAAGCAAAAAGTTATACGTTTGTACCGCTTCAGCTGCATTACTCAATGTAACAGTATGAACCAGACTGACACCCTCCGCTTCAGTTTCTGACGTAATAGAAATTGTCGGACTGTCGTCATCAGCACCAGAGCCTGGATCAAAAGGGCTTGAACCGGTGCCGTCGTCAATTATTGTCCCGACACCGACCGCAGCGGTAATCGAGCTGCCGGTCGAATTGTTGCTTAAGGTTACAGTGAAAGTTTCAACACCTTCGTAAACCGCATCCTGAGTGGTCTGGACGGTAAAGGTCTGGCTTACAACGCCGGGAACAAAAGTAAGTGTGCCAGTGCTGCCGGCAAAGTCTGCAACCTCACTGGTATCGCTGGCTTCAATGCTGGTGGCAAAATCTACAGTCTGATCAACTCCTGCATCACCAGTACGGGTGACCGTAAAAGTCATCAAGCCACCTTCACTGATACTCACATCACCGATGCTGAAACTGGTTGCGTCATCGTCGTTAATCGTACCTGTTGAAGCAACGCCCCCAACGATTAAATCGTAAGATTCCAACCCTTCATAAGTCGCATCAACTACACCGGCCACGGTGATGGTAAAAATCGAGACCCCGGGCGGAACGGTGATCGTCCCCGCACCAACATCATAGGTTACACCATTATTGAAAGTTGGCGTACCGACATAATCGGCACCTGCGGTTGCGGTATTATCTGTAAGAGAGAAGCTATAGATTTGTCCAGCGGGGGATGAATCGCTCATGGTAATAGTGTGAACTAAATTGGCTCCCTCAATTTGCGTCGCCGAGGTGACTCCCGTAACCGTAATTTTCTCCTGCAGATACTGAATATCATTATGGTTTTCAAATTCATCCCGGAGGATCTCAGGTACGGGGATAGCCGAATTCAAAGTCGGAAGTTTTTCAACACCAGCCAAAATTGTACCGAAATTTTCTCCACTTAGATTGTCATCTTCGCCTATAATTCTAATTTTATGCCCATATCTCGACTCATCAGGAAGGTCTGACCGCAAACCATCCAGCTTTGCAACGCCACCAATAACCCTGCCAAAATCTTCAGAATATGAGCCGATACCACCACCAACAATACCCGGTTCAACTCCTGAGATGGCATCGCTTGAAAGATCAGATCGCAAACCAGCTAATCTGGCAACTCCACCGAGAACATTGCCAAAATCTACCGAATATTGTTCGCTGCCAACGGTAGTACCAGTTTGCAATGCATGAGAATCGGGCTGACTAAACAGGACAGGGGTAAGGTCGTTGTAGCCAACATGGGTTTGCCCATCGGGCAGAATAAATCCAGGAGGATTGTCCCCCTGACTCAGGCTGACATAATTCAATAACTGGACTATAGTACCATCGGCAAATTTCAGGACTAAATCGTTTTCTATCGCTACAAATGAAATACCCTCTTGGGAAGGGTATACTGAAAACCGATCCCCATCAGTAACAACTAGAGCTTGCGGCTCCGATATCCCTGAAGAGGTAAGGTGATAAACCCCGGTTGCCACATCTTTAATAACAGAAACTGGCTGTTTCTCAGAGTTCGTCTTAATAAGAGGCGTAGAGTTGTTGTCCATTATGTACATTCCCTATTAAAAATTTAAATGCCATCAGAATCACAATTAAATAAAAACTCTTATGGATTAAGGCTTTATTAATATCACACATATATAGCACGTTGCACGAAATAAATATCACCAAATGACTCACAATTAAACAGAGAGTCACTATACTGTTTCCAGTCACCCTTAAGACTACCGGTTTTATTTTTAAACACCAACCTTTGTATTCTTTACCAACCTTTGTATTCTTTTTACATCAATGGGCAAAACCTCTATCATCTGCCTGCGACAGAAACCTATTATTTTTATTCTTAAATTGAGAAACGACTGAAACGATCATGAGCAATCTTTCTTTAGATACACTTCCCTGGGTTCAACTGCTTGGACCCACGCCGTTGGAAATCATTGCCACCCTGAGCGCTGTTATCGGCGTTGTGCTGATTGCACGGCAAAACATTCTTGGTTGGCCGCTGGGAATACTATGGGCAGTTATCTCAGCCTGGCTCGCCTT
>DAOWKG010000191.1 GCA_030639985.1 Desulfuromonadaceae bacterium | reverse complement strand
GTTATTCATGATCCCGCTGTGTTGAAAGCTGGTGATAGTTTGCAAATAAGTTTTGCCCGTGGACAAGTGACGGCAACGGTTGCAACAATCGACATAAAAGGGACGTGATAACGGCATATTTGCTTGACGGATATAGCAACTGGTGCCGATAATCATATTTCACTATTGGTACTAGTTTAATAGAACGGATTTAGGTATGGCGGCAAAAATAAACTTTGAAGCATCATTGCGAAAACTGGAAGATGCAGTTGAGCAATTAGAGACTGGTGACCTTACTCTGGAACAGGCGTTAAAAGTATTTTCGAGTGGGGTTAAACAGGCAGAGAGTTGTCAGAAATCGTTACGCAAGGTCGAGTTGCAGGTTGAGCAGCTATTACATCAAGATGACGGCACTTTACAGCGGGAGCCTTTTGATGGGGAATGATGAATGGCAATTACAGCCATATCTGACGGAACGAATTGAGTTGGTTAATGCAACTCTGGATCGTTATTTGCCCAAGGCTGGAACATTACCAGCAAGTTTACACGATGCCATGCGCTATTCGGTTTTTGCCGGAGGAAAACGGATTCGACCGATATTGATGCTGGCTGCTTGTGAGGCGGTTGGCGGTAAGGTGGAAAACGTCTTGCCCGCAGCTTGCGCCATCGAAATGATTCATAGTTACTCGTTGATTCATGACGATTTGCCCGCCATGGATGATGATAATCTCCGGCGGGGAATTCCAACTAATCATAAAGTCTATGGTGAAGCAACTGCAATACTTGCTGGTGATGGGCTGCTGACGGAAGCATTTATTTTACTTTCCAACCCCGATGTTTGTGGTGTGGTAACGGCGGAAAAGTATCGAGAAGTGATCCATATATTGGCTAAGAGTGCTGGTTCCATGGGGATGGTAGGGGGGCAGGTTGTCGATATGGAGGCCGAAGAAAAACCGGTTGATCTGCCGACGCTGGAATATATCCATACCCATAAAACTGGTGCTTTAATCCTGGCTGCAATTGAAGTTGGTGCTATTATTGGCGGGGCAACGGCAAAACAACGGCGTGCATTGTGTCGTTATGGCGAGACTGCTGGACTGGCATTTCAGGTAGCGGATGATATTTTAGATATCGTTGCCGATCAATCCCAGCTTGGTAAAGACGTAGGCAGCGATCAACAACGCGGTAAAGCCACCTATCCGGCATTGCTTGGCTTAAAAGGGGCACGTCAACGTGCTGCTGAGCTCCGTGACTTGGCATTTGCTGCCCTTGAACCGTTTGGTGTCTCGGCCCGCCCATTGCGAGAAATTGCCAGTTACATTGTCGATCGTTCTTTTTAGCTGATTAAAGGAAGATAAATGGAAACCCTCCTTGCACAAATAAAATCACCGGCTGAGATTAAAAAGTTTGATCGCCTCCAACTCTTGCAACTGGCGGAAGAGTTACGTCGGCAGATTGTTACTACAGTTG
Organism: Desulfuromonadaceae bacterium; assembly: GCA_030639985.1. GTDB lineage: Bacteria > Desulfobacterota > Desulfuromonadia > Desulfuromonadales > Geopsychrobacteraceae > Desulfuromusa. The sequence goes on along the minus strand of DAOWKG010000191.1, from coordinate 3,616 downwards.
CGACTAATGGTGGCCATCTGGGGAGCTCGCTCGGGGTGGTTGAGCTAACAATTGCATTGCATCGGGTATTTGCCACCCCTGCTGATCAGATTGTCTGGGATGTAGGTCATCAGGCCTACGCCCATAAATTGCTTACCGGTCGACAACAACAATTCGGGACGTTGCGGCAATTGAATGGTCTTAGTGGTTTCCCAAAACGAAATGAGAGTGAACATGATTGCTTCGGTGTCGGTCACTCGAGTACCTCCATATCTGCTGCATCTGGAATGGCGGCAGGTCGTGATATATGTGGCGGTGATAACACGATTATAGCTGTAATCGGCGATGGTTCACTGACTGCCGGGATGGCATTTGAAGGGCTGAATCATGCGGGTCATTTGAAACAGAAGCTGATAGTTATATTAAATGACAATGAGATGTCGATTTCCCCTAATGTTGGCGCTCTGTCCTCATTTCTCAGCCGCAAGATGACTTCTAAATCGTTTCTTCGCTTTAAAAAAGATACCGAAAGCATTCTTGGCTATGTCCCCGGAATTGGTCGAGATCTGGTTAATATTGCCCGGCGAGCTGAGGAATCGTTCAAGAGCTTTATGACTCCAGGGATGTTATTTGAGGGGTTTGGGTTTGACTATTTTGGTCCTATTGATGGTCACAATATTGATGAAATGGTGGAAACACTGCAAAATGTTGCTCAGATTGAAGGGCCGGTTTTGCTTCATGTTATGACTAAAAAAGGCAAAGGATATGAGCCAGCCGAGCAAAATCAACCTAAATTTCATGGAGTTGGGCCGTTTGATTCGAAAACTGGTGAAGTTAATGGCAGTAGTTCCAGTGTCGCAGTTTCATATACTAAAATATTTGGTGATATGTTAATAAAATTGGCTGATGAAGATGAACGCGTAGTTGCCATCACTGCTGCTATGGCAGAAGGGACCGGGCTGACCGATTTTGCCGATAAATTTCCCGAACGGTTTTTTGATGTCGGCATTGCTGAACAGCATGCGGTAACGTTTGCCGCTGGTTTAGCATGTCAGGGATTACGACCAGTAGTGACAATTTATTCAACTTTTATGCAGCGTGCTTATGATCAAATAGTTCATGATGTTTGTCTGCAAAATTTGCCGGTAACATTCGCCATGGATCGTGGCGGTTTGGTCGGTGCTGATGGTCCTACCCATCACGGTGTATTCGATCTCTCCTTTCTGCGCCATGTGCCGAATATCACATTTGCCGTGCCACGCAATGAGATTGAATTACAGCGAATTATGAAAACCGCCAGCATGGCATCGCAACCGTTTGCCTATCGATATCCACGTGGAAATGGTGCTGGTTTGTCTTTGCCTGAGAGTATTGAACCGATCGATATCGGTACCGGTGAATTGTTGCGTAGCGGTGATGATGGCCTGGTAATAGCTATTGGGACGATGGTGGCCGAAGCGTTGATTGCAGCAGAACAACTTGCTGAGCAAGGGATTAATATCACTGTAATTGATGCCCGTTTTGTTAAGCCTCTCGATAGTGATTTGATTTTGTCTCAAGCAAAAAAAGTTCCTTTTGTTGTCACTGCAGAAGAAAATGCTTTACAGGGTGGTTTTGGTACCGCTGTTCTTGAATTATTAAGTGATGCCGGATTAACACTACCGCTGCTCCGAATTGGGATACCCGATCACTTTATTGGTCAAGGAACCCAGGCAGAATTGTGTTCCCAGTTAGGGTTGAATGCTGTCGGTATTATGCAAAAAGTTAAGCAATTGAGAAAACCTTAAAATTGTTACTGACTGGTTGAGTAGAGTCCTTAAACGAGGGGCATTTATAAACTATGCGAAAAATAAGAATTTGTATCGGCTCAAATGACGGACACAACATCGCTGCTACCCATATGGGCGATACCGAAAGTTTTTATATTTATGATCTGTTCGATGGTGGTGGCAGTAAAGTGGTCGAACAACGCGATAATACTGCCAGGTTGATGGATCATTCTGGTGCTGACAAGATGACAAAAATTATTTCTCTGCTTGCCGATACCGAAGTTTTTGTTGCTAAACATGAAAGTCCAAATTTCACCAAAATTGCTAAGCAAACTAAATATCAACCAGTGATAGTCAAAACTGAATCAATTTCCGATATACTTACTTTACTGCAGACTGAATTCGATGAAATTTATCCTTATGTTGAACGCCGCAAAAATGGAGAAAAATTTGCAACCATCCCAAAACTACTGTCAAGTGATTGATAAGGAGTAATTATCGTGGCACGTAAAATTTTCATCGCAGCAACGGGAATGAATAGCGGGAAAACAACAACCAGTCTTTCACTGATGCACATGGCCAGAAAAAAATATGCTCGGGTCGGTTTTATTAAACCCATTGGCCCTAAACCAGTCAGCTATGATGGCATTATTGCTGATAAGGATGCCGTTGTCATGGCTCGCTACTTTAATCTGCTTGATGACCTGCCATTGATGTCTCCGTTCGTGTTGCAACCGGGTGACACCAGACGGATTATGGATGGTGAGATAAATCGTGAAACGATCAGTAAACAAATGTTTGCTGCGATAGCAGAATTGGATGCCAAAAATGATTTTTTGATCATTGAAGGTGCCGGACACACTGGGGTAGGTACCCTGCTGGGATGTAATAATGCCCAAATAGCCAGAGAGACAGAAGCACCGGTATTGATGGTTACCGGTGGTGGGCTGGGGAATGTGGTAGATTCTGCACAAATTAATTTGGCATTGTTTCAAAAGGAAAAAGCTCAGGTTAGGGCAATACTGGTTAATAAGATTATCCCCGAAAAGCGGGAACAAACACTGAAGTATTTGGGCGTTGCTTTTGCCGCTGAAGGTATTCAGGTTGTCGGCGGTTTTAATTACCACCCGATTTTGGCTAATCCAACGTTACGCCGTATTGCTGGTGTTCTTGAGGTTGAATTATTTGCGACCGATGAGCAGGCACATCGTATTATTCATAATGTCCAGATTGGTGCCGCATCGGCACAACGAGTGGTGGAGTTGTTACAGGAAGATTCGGTGGTTATCGTCAACAGCAGTCGGGATGAATTATTGGTGACAATTGCTCATCTGTATCAGTTGGATGAATATCGTTGTAAAATAGCTGGTATTATAATTCCGGGAATATGTGAGGTGAGCAGTATCACCAAGAAAATTCTTGATAGCAGCAAAATTCCTTATATGCTAGATAATCGCACCTCGTCGGCAGTATTTGAAACGATAAATGATGATGTATCAAAACTGACGGCCGATGATACCCACAAAATTAATTTGATTACAGAACTGGCTGAAGATCGATTTGATTTTGATGCCATAGATGCATTGATAGATTAATAGTTCTATTGACAGGAGGGATTTATATGTTGATACGAGTTCGTTATAAAGATGGTAAAATTGATTTAGTTACTTCGCATGGGCTGAATGAGTTGATTGTAATGAGCGAGATTGAGCAATTTGAACGTTCGTCAGGATGGGTTAATGTTGGGAACGCTCCCATTAGAAGTACATTGAGGGGCCAATATGTTGGTATTGAACGTAGATTGCCCTAATGACAAAAATGCAACTAGTTAGAATTGTATGGTTTTTATTGTACCGTGATCCTTTGGT
>DAOWKG010000291.1 GCA_030639985.1 Desulfuromonadaceae bacterium | reverse complement strand
TGATCTGGCTAGAAGTATCGATAAAATTGCCGACCAAGCAGAAGACCTTGGTGATAGCCTGGACATTTACGTTATCAAACGTTCGCTGTAGGGCACGTAAATGTTTCTGTTTTTTCTCTCAAGCGGGATGTTCCTTGGCTGGTCCCTGGGAGCAAGCGATGCGTCCAATGTATTTGGCACGGAAGTTGGCCCCCGCATGGTCAAACTTCGCACTGCCGCCATTATATGCTGCATATTCGTGGTTTTGGGAGCAGTAACAAGCGGTGCCGGAGCCTCCCATACCCTGGGCAAACTAGGTGCCGTCAATGCCGTTGCTGGAGCATTTGTCGTTGCCTTTGCTGCCGCCACCAGTGTTTACCTGATGACCTTGGCACGCTATCCGGTATCAACCTCACAAGCAATCGTCGGCGCTATCATTGGCTGGAATCTTTTTTCCGGCTCACCAACCGACAGCCATGCGCTATCCAAAATTGTATTAACCTGGATCACCTGCCCGATCCTCTCGGCCGTCATCGCCGTGATATCATATCGAATCCTGGCCTTTTTCATCCTGAAATTTAAAGTTCACATGTTCAAACTTGACGAACTAACCCGCTATGGCCTCTTAATTGTGGGGGCATTTGGTGCCTTTGCTCTGGGTGCCAACAATATCGCCAATGTTGTCGGAGTATTTCTGCCGGTTTCACCTTTCACCGAAATCAATCTTTTTGGCAGCTTCAATATCAGTGCCGCACAACAACTTTTTTTAATTGGCAGCCTGTCAATCTCAGTTGGGGTTGCTACCTACTCCAAACATGTAATGACCACCGTCGGCGATGGTATTTTCAAACTTTCGCCGGTAATGGCACTGGTTGCGGTCTGGGCCCACTCGGTGGTGCTTTTTCTGTTTGCCTCACAACATCTGGAACAATTATTAATCAATCTAGGATTACCAACCCTGCCGCTGGTACCGGTTTCGAGCTCTCAGGCAATTGTCGGGGCGGTAGTCGGAATGGGACTACTTAAGGGGGGGCATAATATTAGTTGGCGTACCGTTGGTGGCATTGCTGGCAGTTGGATAACTACCCCGATTTTTGCCTGCCTGATCAGCTTTATCTGTCTGTTTATTATCCAGAATGTCTTTCAGCTGACCGTCTACTTGCCATAAAAATCCAAAGAATTTCAACGGAGAGGCGGAGAGATGCAGAGAGGGGCAAAACCTATTTTTTGTTCTAACCCCAAAAAAAACCTTTCCTGCTGGTTATCTTCTGCCTCTAAAGCTTTTCTCTGCCTACTCAGCGTCTCTCCGTTAAAGTTTTTCTCAATTTTTCATTATCAAACAAAGTTCTCAACCTACCGCTATCTCAAATTGCTCTAAATGAAATCCCGGCCGGGAATTAATCGTCACAGTTCGCCCAAACCGCTGCTCCAGGTCATCCATGCCACAGCGTTCTTCATCAATCAACAGACTGATAATGCTAGGGTGTGCCAGTAGCGTTATCCGTTCGTCACTAAGACCTGCCATCTCCCGCTGCAACTCCCGCAGGATTTCATAAATAATTGTCAATTTACCCCGGACATAACCCTTTCCCTCGCAGTAAGGGCAAGGCTCACACAGGGTACGACCAATACTTTCCCGCACCCGTTTACGAGTCATTTCAATCAAACCAAGTTCCGAAATTTTCAAAATATTGGTTTTATTCTTATCTTGCTTCAACGCCTCTTCAAGGGCGTCATGAACCTTTTCCCGATGTGCCTCTTTTTCCATATCGATAAAATCGATAATAATTAACCCGCCGATATTTCTGAGTCGAAGTTGAAAGGCAATCTCTTTAAGGGCTTCCAGATTGGTTTTGAGAATCGTATCTTCAAGGTTGTGTTTACCGACATAACGACCAGTATTAACATCGATAGCAACCAATGCTTCGGTCTGTTCAATAATGATCGAGCCACCACTTTTCAACCACACCTTACGTCCAAGGGAACGGGAAATCTCGACTTCAAGACCATAAGCATCAAAGACCGGTTCGTCTCCCCGATAAAGTTCGATACAATAATTCAAACGAGGCATAAAAGTGCGGAGAAAGCGGACAATTTTGTCATATTCCTCAACGTTATCAACGACAATCCGCTTAACATCTTCGGTCAGAATATCACGCAACACCTTACTGGTAACATCAAGATCGGAATGGATTAAACTGGGGGCGCTGATATCGCCCAGGCCACGACTCAAGTTTTCCCACAACCCGACCAGAAATTCCATATCGTGACGCAAGTCGGCTTCACTTTTCCCCTCCGAAACGGTACGAACGATAAAACCGGTTCCCGGTGCCCGCATCGAATCAACTACCTGCTTTAGACGTTCACGCTCTTCTTCACTTTCAATTCGGCGGGAGATGCCAACGTGATCAACGGTCGGCATGTAAACCAGATGCCGACCCGGCAGGGAAATATGTGAAGTTATCCGTGCCCCTTTAGTACCAATCGGCTCCTTGGATATCTGCACCAATAGTTCCTGCCCTTCGGTAAGGAGATCTTCAATGGGCGGCAATGGTGGCAATACCGCCTCTTCACCAGATTCAGGTGGATGCTCACCGCCATCAATGCTTCTTTCCACCTGCTCCATTTCATCGAGGACATCAGCAACATACAAAAATGCCGCCTTCTCCAGACCAACATCAACAAACGCTGCCTGCATTCCCGGCAACACCCGAATAACCTTACCTTTGTAAATATTCCCCACAATCCCCATTTGCCGCTCACGCTCAATATAGAGCTCGGCGATGTGACCACCTTCGAGCAAAGCGACCCTGGTTTCATGGGAGGTGGTACAGATGACCAACTCCTTTGTCATGATTTTCTCCTTATTTGAAATATATTTTTTAAATCTATTAGCTTATGTTTTTAGTACTATTCCCGTTTTTCGTACTCCCAGACGGCGGATATCTTCGACCCCCAGATCGAGCAATTCGGCAGCGACACGTAACGGGCTCCCCTTGATTAGTTCAATCTGTAACTCTGAACCGATCTGACTTAATTCAACCACATCAGAGCGAATATCAACTTCCTTTTCCTGCCCCTGTTTGCTGCGTACGATCAAAACCTGATCGGCATCAAGAAAGCTGATAATCCGTTCGGCAAGATCATCTGGCGGTAGCTCTGGCAAGGGAACACGATAACAACTCGAGGCAACGCTAGCCGATGGTGATGGCGACTTCCAGGGAACAATTTCAGCTTCAGTTATTTTGAACCCTTCTGGAAGCTGGACATTAATGTCGCTTACAATCTGCTCTACGGGAACGTGATACAATAATTCCAGATCAACCAACTCCGCTTCACTGGAAACTCCCATCGGCAATGCTTCGAGATAAGAGACCTTCGGCGAGGGGTGAAATCCTTGGGAAAAACGGATTGGCAATTGCGCTCGCCTGACCGCCCGCTGAAACATTTTCAGATATTCGAGATGACCGACCATGCGAGCTCGACCATGCTTGGTCAAAGTAAGACGTACTCGGGTAAATTGCTCTTCGTCGACAACCGGCGCTGCCGCCTCAACTTCAACCGGGGGCACAACGTTCTCAATCAGGGGAGTTAAGCGCATCTTCAGTTTGTCAAAATCACAAACATCGCAACCATGACAAACGCCATCACGACAATCCAAGGTTGCCGCTTCGGCAAATGCCTTGTGGCGCTCTTTAAGGAAGAATTCTTTCGGCACCCCACAATCGATATGCTCCCACGGCAGGGTTTCATCTTCGTTGCGTTGGCGTAAATACCACTCGGGATCAACTTTACAATCAACAAACGCCTGCTGCCATTTTTCAAAGTCAAAACACTCCCACCAGCCGTCAAAACGACAACCCAGCTCTACGGCACGTTCCAAAACCGGAGCTAAACGCCGATCCCCACGGGCAAATACTCCTTCGAGGAATGACGCTTCGGCGCCATGGTATTTAAACCGTAGTTTTTTCTGCCGCAAACCATCACGCAATATACGTTGCTTGCGTAAAGTTTCAGCAATGCCAGTTTGAGCTTCCCATTGAAACGGCGTATGCGGCTTGGGAATAAAAGTTGAGACTGCGACATTAACGTCGTTGCCCCCCGTCCCTTTGCCACTCCTTTTGACTTGTGCCGCCAGATCGATCACCGCCTGTAAATCGTCATCAGTTTCGGTCGGCAATCCCAACATGAAATAGAGCTTAATCAAGCGCCAACCCAGTTGATAGGCAGTTCTGGTTGAATCGAGTAAATCGTCGGCACTGATCCCTTTATTGATCAACGCCCGCAACCGTTCGCTGCCCGCCTCGGGAGCCAGAGTAAAACCACTCTTACGAACTTTTTTGACCTCTTCCATCAATGCCGGAGTAAGTGAACCAACCCGCAAGCTGGGGAGCGAAACCGAAACCCGTTCAGAGGCATACTTTGCCATCAACTGCTGCAATAACGGTTCGATACAGGTGTAGTCACCAGTCGACAGCGACAACAGTGAGACCTCTTCGTAGCCCGAATTTTCGATTGAATCGGTAATCAGCTGCTGCAGTTTTTCGGGGCTCCGCTCCCGTACCGGACGATAGATATAACCCGCCTGACAAAACCGGCAGCCACGCGTACAACCACGGGCAATTTCCATCGCCACCCGGTTATGTACGGTCTGCATAAATGGCACAATCGGTTTGGTCGGAAACGGTGCACTGTCGAGGTCATTGAGAAAACGCCGCTTAACCTTAGCGTAATCCGATTGTAACGGCACAATTTCGTCGATACAACCATCGGCACGATAGCTGGCATCGAACAGTTCGGGGACGTAGAAACCCTCACATTT
>DAOWKG010000204.1 GCA_030639985.1 Desulfuromonadaceae bacterium | reverse complement strand
ACCAACAGTTCCAGTGGCTTGCGCCCGTCGCCCTGCAAAGCTTCGTTGATCGGGTTAATCCCGTAAAGATAATCGGCCATCAAACTACCATTGCTGCCTTAATTTCGGCCAAAATTTTACCGGCAGCCGCAAGGGGGTCTTTGGCTGCCGAAATTGGCCGACCGATCACCAGTGCCGTTGCCCCGGCGGTAATCGCATCGGTCGGAGTGGTCACCCGTTTCTGATCATCCATAGCGGCAAAACTTGGACGTACTCCTGGGGTAACAATGGCGAAATCGTCGCCGCAAACAGCGCGAATCAACTGCAACTCTTTGGGCGAAGCAACAACACCGTCAAACCCGGCATCTTGTGCTAATTTTGCCAGCCGTGGCACCATCTCCTCAACACTTCGGTCAATCCCAATCTCGGTCAAGGTCTCTGCCGTAGAGGAAGTGAGAATCGTTACCGCCAACATAATGGGCCGGTTGATACCGGTAGCAGCACAATAAGCATCGACTTCAGCTACCGTGGTGCGCATCATCTCGGCGCCACCGAGGGCGTGAACATTAAACATCTTAACCCCCAGTTTACATGCTTCAACTGCTGCCTTGGCAACGGTATTGGGAATATCGTGATATTTAAGATCAAGGAACACCTCGCCGCCACGATCCTGTACCATTTTCACCACTTCGGGGCCACAACGGGTGAAAAGTTGTTTCCCGACCTTAAACAAGCCAACATTTTCATGTAGTTGCTCAACCCAGTTTTCAGCGGCAGAGAATTCATCGACATCTAATGCAAAAATCAATCGATCTTTAGCTTCTGGTTTCATTTATTTTCCCTCTATCATATCACGAATTTTAGTCGTAACTTCCTGAACTCGGGAGATCAGCAGTTTCGCCGGTTCAGGTTCAAGATCACGCCGGAGCGCTGTCATTTGGATAAAAGCAACTTCACAGAGGGAATCAGAAAGCAGTTTATTGCTATCCCCATCCACCAAACCTTCCAGATTGGCGACAATCCGATTACCGTCCAAGCTGCCGTCTGCCTGCAACTCAACATCCCGCAAAGCAAATGAGTACGGTGCTGGCAGGCTGCGTAACGATTGTGCGATCTCCTGCGAAAACTGTGGACGCACCTCGGACATGCGCGCAAAAATCAGCTTGAACAAGCTATTATAGGCGCCCAAAACCTGGCCGATGATCCCTTCAATCGCAATTGTAGGACTATCTTCCATCCGGATCAGGCGTCTCTCAATCAACCCATATAACGTGCTGATACCGTCAAACTCCCGCAACCCCAGCTGGCGAAACAAATTAAGGGCGGTCTGCTGACCAGCTTGTGCCTCTTGCATCATCCGTGCTTCGGATTGAGATAAGTCGGTCAGTTCCATTCCCGTTTCTACCGGGAAATAATCGAGAGAGATAATTTTACGCATGAAGAACGCTTCTTCATCAAGGCGCCGCAGACCTTCCATAATGATATTCTGCGTACTCATTGACAGCCGCAGGATTTGCTCCTGCTCAATCGCCATAGATTGAAAATAAAAACTAGCGTCAGCTACGGAAAAAAGGGTGTAGATTATATGTTCGACCTGATTGCGGGTAGCCAGCCAGAGATCCTTTGGCGGAATGGCGCCATGCTCGACCAATAACTTGCCCAACGAGGTAGTTTCATTCACCAACGCTCGCAATTGGAGCAATTTGTCCGCTTCTATTTTCCGCAGCAAAAGCAGGACTTCACCCAGATCTTCACTAGCAAAAGTGCTGGTAGCAAAGACGATTTCACCCTGATGAAAACAGAGAGATTTCAGCCCACCAGACAATTCAATCGTCAAAATACCGGTTTTGCGAAACAGATTAAAGTAAGAAAGAAGGTCGGAGATTGCCCCCTCTTCGAGCACACCGGAAATGTGTACTGACCCTTTTGCCCCAGGCCGCCCCAATAGCAAGTGCCCAGAGGAAGCAGAAATCACCTCAAGGGGTTGCTCTCCCAATGGTTGGTAGATTTCCGCTGGCAACTGTAAGGAGCCATTCTTGTTGATCTCAAGTTTGGTCATAATAGTTTGCTTTGGATCAACTTTCCACTGTAAACGCTAAAGCATCGGCAACCAATTGTTGCAGTTGGTCGACGACATCAGCAACCGGAACCAGTGACACTTCACCACTCCTTCTTTCCTTCAGCTCGACATTGCCTTCTTTTAAACTCCTGGCTCCAACGGTAACCCGCAACGGAATCCCAATCAAATCACCATCCTTAAACTTGATTCCCGGACGTTCATCACGATCATCAAGGAGCACCTCAAGGCCAAGATCAAGCAGTTGCCGATACAGTTTTTCCGCCGCTTCGCGCACCTGATCATCTTTAGGATTAACCATTGTCACCAACACCTGAAATGGTGCCAGTGGCATCGGCAGGATCAGCCCATTTTCGTCGTGATTTTGCTCAATCGCTGCGGCCACTGTACGACCAGCACCAATACCGTAACAACCCATAACCAGCGGTTGCGATTTTCCCTGCGCATCAAGTACGGTAGCATTCATCGCTTCTGAATATTTGGTTCCCAGTTTAAAGATATGCCCAACCTCAATGCCACGCCAACTTTCAAATTTACCACTAGTGCAACGAGGGCATGGATCACCAGCTTCTGCCTGCCGTACATCTGCAAATTGGCTAACAGTAAAATCACGGCCCTGATTGACCCCGGTAAAATGTAAATCGACCCCGTTGCCACCAACTACAAAATCGGCCATCCCTTTAATTTCGGTATCGGCAATCACCTTGATTTTCAAACCAATCGGTCCGGCAAAACCGGTCGGGGCTCCGGTTACCTCTTTCACCACCTTATCTTCGGCCATATGCACCGCATCGGTATCGAGTAAATTGGCTAGCTTGATCGGGTTTAATTCCCGATCACCGCGCAACAACACGGCGACAACTTCGTCGTCTGCAGTTTGCACTATCAAAGTTTTCAGCAATTGGTGTGGTGATAATTCAAGGAAGGTTGCCACCTCTGCAATCGATTTTTGTCCTGGAGTGTCGACCGATTGCAATTCCATGGTCGCCGCGGGAGTTTCCAACTCACCATAAAGCAATTCGGCCTTTTCGACGTTGGCAGCATACTCGCAACTATCACACGAAACGATCGCATCTTCACCCGATTCTGCCAGCACCATAAACTCGTGAGAAAAGTTCCCGCCGATAGTGCCACTATCGGCTTCAACGGAACGGAATTTAAGACCGCAGCGATTAAAGATATTGCGGTAAGCCTGATACATTTTAGCGTAAGAGGTGTCGGCACCACTGTCATCAATGTCAAACGAGTAAGCATCCTTCATGATAAATTCACGCCCCCGCATTAACCCGAATCTTGGGCGGATTTCGTCACGAAATTTGGTTTGAATCTGATAGAGGTTAAGTGGCAGTTGCTTATAAGAACTTACGGTATTACGGACGATATCGGTAATCACCTCTTCGTGGGTTGGCCCCATACAAAAATCGGCACCCTTACGATCCTTAAACCGCAACAATTCCTTACCGTACTTCTCCCAGCGCCCCGACTCCTGCCATAGCTCAGCCGGATTAGCCATTGGCATCAAACACTCAATTGCCCCGGCTCGATCCATCTCTTCACGAATAATCTGTTCCATCTTCCGCAATGAACGGAGACCAAAGGGGAGATAACTATAGATTCCGGCAGCAACCTTGCGAATCATCCCCGCTCGCATCATTAGTTGATGGCTGATAACTTCAGCATCTGCGGGGGTCTCTTTTAAGGTCGGCAATAGATATTGAGAGTAACGCATAAAATATTTCCTGTTTTATTTAAGCAGAGAAATTAAAGGGTAAAGTTCACTATTGTCAGATATTTTTTAAGCCTTAATAACTAACCTGCTTTCAACTGAAAAGCAAGCCTGCATCAGCCTGACACATGATCGTTTTGATCTCGGTGGCAGCATAAGGTTTGGGTGGGTGCTGCCCCCAGACTGGTGCGGGCCAAGTAGGATCGGTAGTGCAACGACCAACATGATGCAGATGTAATTGCCTGACGACATTACCTAAGGCACCGATATTCAGCTTATCAAACCTGAACTCCTGCGCCATCCAGCGTGCCAACGTCGTCGATTCACGCCACAATTGCTGCTGATCAGTCTCTGAAAGTTGGTAGATTTCCTCAATCTGTACTCGCTGCGGCACCAAAATAAACCAGGGATAGGTTGAATCATTCATCAACAATAATTGTGACAACTCAAAGTTCCCAATAAAAATACAATCATCCTGCAAGCGTTGATCAAGCTGAAACATCATCACCCCGACTAATCTGCCAGCAATTGTGAATCCGGGGATTCCTGGCATAATCACGGGGCAAGGTCTTGCCACTGATATCGGTAATATTGAGATCGCTCAATGCCTCACTGTCAATCTTGAACTTGCGGAAGTTGTTGGAAAAGATCAAAGTCCCACCCGGTGCCAGCAGCCGCAAAGTGTTGCGGATCAAATCAACGTGATCCCGTTGCACATCAAAGGTGTCGGTCATCGATTTTGAATTGGAAAAAGATGGTGGATCGAGAAATATCAAATCATATTCTGCAGTAGCGGTATCGATCCAGTTAAGACAATCGGCCTGAATCAACTCTTCCTCTGCGGGATCAAAATGGTTCAAGGCGATGTTTTTTTTCGCCCACTCCAAATAAGTCCGGGACATATCAACCGTAGTGGTCGCCTCAGCTCCACCCATAAGAGCATGAACCGTCGCTGTGCCGGTATAACCGAACAGGTTCAAAAAACGGGCTCCAGCAGCAAGTTTCTGTACCAGTTGCCGAGTGGGGCGGTGGTCGAGAAACAGTCCAGTATCAAGGTAATCGGTCAAATTAACCAAAAAGCGACAATTACCTTCTCGCACTTCCTTAAGAATGCCGCGCTGTGCTCGCTTATCGTATTGCTGATTCCCCTTTTGCTGCTCCCGCACCTTCAGATGAACCTTGTCGGGGGTAATATCCAACACTTGCGGCAGGGCAGCCAGCACTTCCCGCACCCGGTCCGCCGCTTTTCGTTCATTATTCTCTTT
>DAOWKG010000025.1 GCA_030639985.1 Desulfuromonadaceae bacterium | reverse complement strand
TTCTTCAACTTGCCGAAAGTGCAAAAATAATTTCATCGGTCAATCCTGAACATCGGGTTAAAATCAAGAATGCATCAAAGGAAATTGAATATCTTTCTGAAATCATCAATCAGTCTGCCGATGCTTTTTATGAGTTGCAGCAAGATGTTGCTGGTAAAATTGCCCGGGCACAGACCAACCTTAACGAAGAGCGGACCCGTTTGGCAGCATTGATGTCTGAACTGCCCCACGGAGTTGTCGTCTGCAATACCGATGGTCAGGTTCTCCTTTACAATCAACAGACGCAAAAATTATTTACCAATGGCGGCATCAAATCTGACCCGCCCCAAGGGATACTTGGTCTCGGACGCTCCATCTTCAGCATCCTCGATCGTGATCAAATCGTCCATGGGCTGGAGATGCTCCATAAATGTCATGCTTCCGGGCGGACAAAAATGGTAAACAAATCAATGATAACCCTCCACAGTGGTCTCTGTCTCCGGGTCAACATGGCGCCGTTTTTTACGGAACAGGAAAATCTCAGGGTAATTTCTGGATTCGTCCTCACCCTCGAAGATATGACTCAGCAAATTGAGTCTGACAACCGTCGTGACATGCTGATCCAGACCTTAATTGATGAGCAACAAGAAGATTTAGAAGATATTCACAATTCAATCACCACGATTATTGAGCAGCCCCAACTTGACTCTAATGAGTTGCACCACTATAGAAAAAAAATTGACCAGGCAGCAAAATCACTCCTGCAAAAAGCCAGTACCGCCAGATCAAATTACGCCTTACACCTTAATGCTTTGAGCAAACATGAAAATGTTCTGGCCAACAATTTGCTCGACATTATCAGCAATAATATTTCTAACAGATTCCCCATTAAAGTTTCACATCAAGCACCGAAAGGGGTTTGGTTAAAGCTTGACAGCTACTCAATGGTACAAGCGATATCCCATCTGGCTAACTTGTTACACAGCCAAAATAAAGTAACGGAACTGACGATGGCGCTAACAATCAACGCTGATTCCAGTTCAAATCTGGTTATTGACTGGTCGGCAGCGGGCGTAAATCATGCCTTGATTGATACTTGGCAATTAACCCCGTTAATTACCGACACCAGCGGTAACCTCCTTAACTTTAAAGATACCATAGAGAATCTAACCGGAAAAATCACCACCCTGACAGCGAAGAGTGGGGAACCATCGGGGGTCATGAGCAGCTTGCCAGCGTTAGAAAAAGACAATCGACTGGCGATACTGAATGAAGTTGAACACCGACCCGTTTCCTACGAATTTGATCTTTTCAATCGAGGGGAATGGCAAGAACTGGGACAAATGCCGCTCCGGAAACTGACCTACGTTGTCTTTGATACTGAGACTACTGGCCTAAACCCATCCAAAGGGGATGAGGTCATCCAAATCGGGGCTATTCGCATCATCAACGGCCAGCTCCTCAACCACGAAGTAATCGACCAGCTGGTTGATCCAAAACGGTTTGTGCCGCAAGAATCGATCGCTATTCACGGCATCGAACCAATACTACTGCAAGGTCAACCTACCATCGATAAAGTTCTCCCCCATTTTCATACGTTTGTCGAAAACTCGGTATTGGTTGCCCACAATGCCGCATTTGATATGCGTTTTTTGCAACTTCAGGAAGAAAAAACCGGTATTATCTTTGACAATCCAGTCCTCGACACCATGTTACTCTCATCAATAATCCACCCCAACCAGAGTTCCCACTCACTTGACGTTTTAGCAGAACGGCTAAATATACCCATAGTTGGCCGTCACACCGCTTTAGGAGACGCCATAGTCACGGGTGAAGCACTGTTAAAGTTAATCCCACTACTTGAAGCACAAGGAATATACACCCTGGCAGATGCCTTGAATGCAGCGGCACTATCGCCTTATGCCAAGGTTGCCTACTGACAAAGTGATAAGGACAACTAAAGGGATCAAATTGCATGTTTAAATCGATATTCAAGGGAATCTCCAGCAATAAAAAACGGACCACTAAAGATCCGATCCACAATTTCGTCTACGACGCCTGTAGCAAAATTGAAAATCGTTCGGCACTGAAACAAAAAGTCCACGAAGCCAGTATTTGTGTCGTTGATCTCGAAACCACCGGTCTCGACATGGTTAATGATGTCATCATCAATATTGGTGCCGTCAAACTGAAAAAAGGGAAAATTACCAAAATTTTTGAAGCGTACACCAAGCCTCCGATCCCAATTCCGCCCTTATCAACCGAATTCCATGGCATGGTTGATTCTATGTTTGTCGACAAACCGGTAATTGGTGAAGTGCTGCCAGAATTTCTCCAATTTGTCGGTGACAGCGTCATTGTTGGTCACCACATCAGTTTTGATATCCATATGTTACACCGCCACCTGAAAGAGATTTATGATGTCGGCATGATGAATGCTACCTGGCTCGACACCATGTTTCTCTACCAGTTGGCTCACGAAGACCAACTACATCAACCCCTTGATTACCTGCTGGAACAATACTGTGTCCAATGTGACCAGCGCCATACCGCCCTTGGGGATGTAGTTGCCACTGCCAAAGTTTTTATCAAAATCATGGAGGAGTTACCAACCTCATACAAAACTATCGGTGATCTATTTCGAGCCCAAAATAAAATCCGCCATAAGGAGCAATAACCGATGACTGATCCCGTATGTGAATACAATCGTAAAGTCATATCGATAGAAGAGTATGAAGAATTACTCCACATGGACACCAACAAACTGGTTGACACCTTGGCGCAAAAATACCTGAAGTGGGAGACTCCCTACCACGAGGTTCTCGATACCTATCAAGCACCTTTTTACCGCTGGTTTACCAGTGGCGAGATTGATATCTGGCAGAATACCATCGGCAAACACCTCCACACCCATCGCCGCAACAAGGCGGCCTTGATGTGGGTCGGAGTCGATGGCAAAGAGCGGGTTTACACCTACCATACCCTTGCCTACGAGGTCGAACGACTGGCAATGGCATTGATCAATTTAGGGGTTAAAAAGCACGACCGAGTCCTCATTTTCACCCCCAACTTGCCTGAAACCATCGTTACCATGCTCGCCTGCGCCCAAATCGGTGCAGTACATATTATTTACCATATTGCCTACTCGGCTGATTCACTGGCAGAACGACTAAAAGACTGTAAAGCTACCTACATAGTTACTGCTGATGGCTGCCCCCAGACCGCCCACCGGTTAAAAGAGAAGGTAAATGACGCCCTGAATAAAATTGACTACAAAATTAAACACTGCATCGTCATTGAACGCACCGGAGAACGTGTACACATGCACCCCAAACGGGATCTCTGGTACCGGGATCTGATTACCGACGAAGAGCTCTCCACCGGGGCAGCAGTCAATACCATCCGCAGTGCCAAAGACCCGCTATTCATGCTCTATACCTCCTCAAAAACCAAAACCGCTAAAGCGGTGGTGCACAGTACTATCGGTTTTTTACTGTGGGCACAATTTACCAGCGAGCTATTGTTTGATATGGACGATAGAGATATCTTCTGGTGTACCGCTGACCTTGCCTGGATTACCGGCCACGCTTACGGTGTTTATGGGCCCCTCTCCCTCGGCAGTACCCTTTTTATTTACGAAGGGAGTATTACCTACGAAAACACCGACCTGTTTTTTGATTTCCTGGATCGTTTCCACATCACCAGAATGTTCAGCAATCCGGCCCTGTTACGCAGTGTTATGCGGGCTAAAAACAGCCGCCGCTACGAAGCAAAATCGACAAATTCACTCCGTCTGATCGGTTGTGGAGGTGGGGAGATAAAGGATGACCTCTACAAATGGGTTCTCCATACCCTGCCCAAAAAAGGGAAAATCCCACTGGTCAATATCTGGGGACAAACCGAATCTGGTGGCGGCCTCATGGCAAATGTGCCGGGAACCATAGGCAGCAAACAAAACACCCGACTGCGGCCACTGCCAGGAGTAAAATGTCGCCTGGTAACTAAAACCGGTGAAACCATCAGTGCTTTTGACGAACCTGGCTTTATGGTACTAACCGACCCACTACCGTCAATATGCAGCGATTTATATGGCGACGGCAAAGCATACCGCTCTATTTACTGGGATAAATTCAAGGGGAAAAACTATTTTGCGACTGGTGATGAAGCCATAGCCGGAGAAGATGGCAGTTACATCTTAACCGGACGTTCCGATATCGCCTTAAGTTCTGGAGCCGGTAATCGTAAGATTGATGAGGTAGAAAAGGTAATTCTCAGTCAGGAACGGGTGAAGGAATGTGCCGTGGTCTTTATTGATCATCCGGTCTACGGCTAT
>DAOWKG010000304.1 GCA_030639985.1 Desulfuromonadaceae bacterium | reverse complement strand
CCCTCCGTGGAACAACTGCTTTGAGGAGCGGCAAAAACTCGCTACGCTCAAACATTTGCTGCTCTCTTTCTCAAATCAGCCGTTCCACTCCGGCAGCGTCACACGGGGGGGGAATGACCGGGGCAGTTGTTTAATTTTAAAGTTTTTGACTTTTTCGCCATTAGAGACGTTTACGTCTCGTTAGGCGATGAAGCGCTCAACCAGTCTAGCTGTGCTACTCCTTAGTTCTTGCCCGTAACGATATCAAAGAAACACCTCGAAGCAGACAACTAATTTACAAAATCCGCAGCTGAAATAGCGTAGAAAATCTGGCGAATGAACATAAAAAGAGTTTCTTTTGCTTCGTTTTCTTTGCGATCAAAGAAAATGAAGGCGGCTGTCGGTCCGCAAACCGACGATCCTAAAGATTTTCAAGTTATTCCCAATATTAAACCACCCAATTATCCTCATCCAACGCTGCCCCATGAAAACAAAAACTGGCATTCCCCTCCGGTGGCCAACGGCCATTTTCACGCCCATCTTGCAAAGCATGACAGCTGAGATTAACAATATCACCATCTTCCAACTGCAACGCTGTCAAGGGTACGGCAAATTCGAGGATTTGTCGGCATCCAGCAAGCCCACTGGTCGCCACTTCCCCTTCGGTCATAATTACGAGAGTCTCATCGGCAAAGCGGTAATAAATTTGAAACAATTTTTTAACTAATAATCGAATTTCAAAACCACCGGTTTCACCACAAAGGCGCCGCAACAACCCCAATTGATCAAAACGGAAATAGAGATGTTTCTGGTCATAACCATAAATAAGCTCATCCAGACCTTCACCGCTGGTATGCATGGCTCCACCAACGGCAAGCTTGATCCGCCCAGCTGCCAACCATTCAAAATAATCACCAATCATACCATCAATTTGCGGCGTAAAACGGGCCGTCGGTTCGTACCCGATTACTTTTTTCTGTACCGGTTTAATCGGTTGATGAAGCCGGGCTGGAACTGGTAGTCCTTTGTGATGATATAGTCCTTCCAGATGAAGCCGGAACAGGCGATCAAAAATGTCGGCCTGGGCGGTTGAATGTTCATCTCCGAACCACCAGAACCAATCGCTCCCTTCTGCCCGCAGCAGCTCCCGCACCAGATCGCTTAAGGGTTCCTGCGGGTGTGCCAGCGCATGTTTTACTTCGGTGTTTATCACCTCAGACCGAGTCTGGTGCAGTAATTCCCACGCCCGGTTTTCTTCTGGGTGACCAATCCAGGTGGTAAAATCTGATCTTATCCACGACCCGGCCGCCAGACGATTTAGCGGTATCGGTTCACAATCAGTCAACGCATCTTTAACGGTAGCCATTGTCAATATCGGCTCCTGCTGCAATGCCGTATAAAAATCTCGTAAAAAAGGATAACCATTGTCAGGATAACGTTCCCAACAATTTTCGCCATCAAGAATGATCGCTACCGTCCCCCCCGGTGCCTGCTGCGCAATATGACGTAGTCGCTGCAACAGATCATTAACCGCTTCACCCGTTTCCCAACCAGCATAGAGAAACCCGATCCGGTCGGAAAGTTCCCGATCACGAAATAGCAATGGCAGGCCACTATATTGGTAGATTTTATACAAATTGCTGCGTGCCGTCAGACCACTATCAAGGCTGCGAGCAAGGATATCCTCATCAGTTGCCGCCCATAGAGCCCCTTCTTCCCGCATCAATTTTACTGCAGCTGCGCTTACTCCACCTTCAGACGGCCACATCCCCCGCTGCCGCTTGCCAAAAATTCGCTCGGCGGTACGCAACCCTTCACGAACTTGCAATCTGGCATCCTCGGGATGACGAAAATCTACCGATGGCAGCGGCAACCCAGGACTCGGCTCTAAAGCGGTATGCAAATCACAAAGTAGCGGCAAAATCGGGTGGGCATAGGGGGTAACAGAAATTTCTATTTTACCCATCTCTTCCAATTCACGGTGGAATTCGAGGACCAGCTTCAGTTCATCGTTACAACAATCTAACAGTTGCCGTTTCTGCTCTGCGTGAAAGCCTTCTCCTTGTTGCAACAACGTCGCAACCAAATTCGATTTCCGCCGTAAGTGCGACCCGGTCCACGCCAGCAAAAACCAGACTTGTAAATCAAGTAAATCCTGATCACTGAACCGCTCGGCATTGGCTTGTGCCCCACTGCCTCGAAGTTGATAGAGTTGATGGTAGCGCCGATTGGCAAAAATTTGCGTCTCTTCATTTACTGAAAAAAAATGACTTACCATAAACTGCCGCTCAGCAGCAGACATGGTAACGGGTGCGCGGGAAAGGAGATTGAGCCAGCGATCATTAGCTTCGCCATTGGCATAGCACTCAAGTTGTTCGAGCAATGACGGCACCAGATTAACGGTAACCCGAGCATCACATTCGGCAATCGTTGCCAACATTTCGCCGTAATCTTTTACCCCGTGCATCCACGTCCACGGCAATAACGCCTGACCACTGACCGGATCACGATAATCGGGCTGATGCTGGTGCCAAAGAATGCAAACCTTTAAAGGATTACTAGCTGTCGTTTCAGCAACAATGGCTGCCATATTCTTCCCTTTTCATAAACCGTAACTTCGAATTTTTTGTCACTATTTCAATCTCAATTATAACCAGAATTTAAGAGATGG
>DAOWKG010000037.1 GCA_030639985.1 Desulfuromonadaceae bacterium | reverse complement strand
CCGCCAACCATTGCATAAGGCCTCCGACTGCCACGAAGAGCTTCCTCAAGGGATCGCGACTGGGCATTGGTACGATAAAAAATGGCGATATCACGTAACCGGAAACCCTGCACCTGCAACCGTTCAATCTCAGCTGCAACAAAACGTGCTTCATCCAGATCGTCGCTTGAAGCTTCAATATGGATAGCATCACCAGCGGGATTATCGGTCCAGAGCTCTTTTTCCCGGCGCTCGCGGTTATTGCCAACTACCGCCCCGGCAGCGGCCAAAATCGTTCGGGTGGAACGATAGTTCTGCTCCAGCCGGATAATTTCTACCGCCGGATAATCGCGGTCAAAACTGAGGATATTGCCTATCTCAGCACCGCGCCAACGATAGATCGATTGGTCATCATCACCAACAACACAGATGTTGGTATTATCCCCCAATAACAGTTGCATCAACCGGTACTGCACCCGGTTGGTGTCCTGAAACTCATCGATCAACAAATAAGCAAAACGCTCTTGCCAACGTCTGGTTACCTCGGGACAGGTTTCAAATAACTGCACCGTTAATAACAACAGATCGCCAAAATCGACCGCGTTTGCAGCCCGCAACTGTTGCTGATACTTGCCGTACAACTCGGCCAATTGCTGTTCATCGGTACGTAAACTATGTAATGAATCGGGCATCTGCCCCTGATTTTTGGCACGATCAATAAATGCTGCCAAGGCACGCGGCTTTAATACTTTTTCAGAGATGTCCTCCCGTTTAAGGAGATCACGTAACAACCGCAGCTGATCCTGATCGTCATAGATAGTAAAATCTTTACCATAACCGAGATGGTGAATTTCCTGGCGTAAGATGCGGGCGCAACTAGAATGGAAGGTTGATATCCATGGCAGGTTACCTTCCCCCAGTAACGCTTCGAGACGTTCACGCATCTCTTTTGCCGCTTTGTTAGTAAATGTCACCGCCATAATTTGCCAGGCGGGAATGTTGCGCTCACAAATCAGATATGCAACCCGATGGGTCAAAGCCCGGGTTTTACCCGACCCAGCACCAGCCAACAACAACAACGGCCCGTCCTGATGGAGAACTGCCTGTTTTTGTGGTTCATTCAACTCTGTCAGCAGATCAATCATCATCATCTCCCAAACTCCGACTCATCAAAGCACGGTTATAGGCCGAAACCATATCTCTCCGAGAGATAATGCCGTAAATTTGCCGGTGGGTTTCCCGATCAACCACGGGCAGCTGTTCAATATTGCGGTAACCGATTTTACGCATGGCGGTATCAAGATCTTCCTCGGCATGGACGGTGATAACATCCTTGGTCGCCAATTCCTTGACCACCACCAGATCCATCAACTCGCGTTCAAATACCACCCCCATAAAATCCTGCACCGAGATAATCCCGGTCAGCTCCCCCAACTCATCAACCAGGGGGAAATTGGTATGGTGGGTCTCTTCAATGAACTTGGCAAATTGCCCCAAGGTCATACTTTCAGGGACCGTTTCAACCCGGTGCGACATCACCTCGCCCACAGCTAACCCCTTCATGATATTGCGCTCTTTTCCCGCTTCCAGATCAATCCCGAGTCGGCTCAATTCGGCAGTTTCCAGGCTATCTTTATTAAAATGGCGCGCGATAGAGGTACCGATAACACAGGCAAGCATAATCGGGATGATAACCTCATAACTATCGGTAATTTCAAACAACAAAAATATCGCCGTCATCGGCGCATGGGTTGCAGCAGCCAGAAAAGCGCCCATTCCGACCAGGGCGTAGGCTCCGGCTGAAAGTTCGGCGGCGGGGAAAATCAACCCGACAATTTGACCGTATGCACCCCCGGCAACCGCCCCCAGAAACAGGCAAGGGGCAAACAGACCACCCGGCATTCCCGAGCCCAAGGTAATTGAGGTAGCTACCATTTTGGCGATAATCAGCAATCCGAGCAAATACCAGGGATGATCGCCAAGCAATACGGTCGCGATAAACTCATAGCCATTGCCAAACACCTGAGGGAGACCGATACCAATAATACCAACCGTCAAACCACCCAGAATCGGTTTACTCAAGCGGGGAAGTTTAATCGCGGTGATAATATCCTTGATTCTAAAATGGAGGCTGATAAACCCGGCAGCCAGAATACCGATCAATATCCCAAGTAAGACATAGAGACCGATTTCCCAAAAGTTAACTAAGACGTATGGTGGTGCCACCACCTCAGAGACATTCCCTAACAGGGCACGGGACACGACCGTAGCCATGCCGCTGGAGATAACGATTGAAGTAAAACTGGCGACCTCAAAAGAGGAGAGGAGGACAATTTCGGTAGCAAAAAATACTCCCGCAAGGGGGGCATTAAAGGTCGCGGCAACCCCAGCGGCAGCGCCACATGCCACCAATACTTTGATCCGGTCACCACTCATTTTGAACATTTTACCAAACTGACTACCGATAGCCCCGCCGATCATTGCAATCGGCCCTTCCTGCCCGGCACTACCACCGGTACCAAGGGTGATGGCCGAAGCAAATCCCTTGGTAAACAGGGGTCGAAACGGCAGCTTGGCTCCCTTGAGATTGACCTTGACCAAAAAACCGGCAAAGCCACCCTTAATATCGTCAGCAAAGAATATCCACATCGGAATCAGCAACAACCCGCCAATAGCGGGGAGAAACATCACCAATACCCGCTCTGGCGTCCAATGCTCCAACGATATATCAAACAGTTCCAGGCTCTGCTCCACAACTAACCAATG
>DAOWKG010000252.1 GCA_030639985.1 Desulfuromonadaceae bacterium | reverse complement strand
ATCTATGCTCCGACTCCGATTTACCCAGCGGCAATGAAGAGAATCGGTAAGGAAAAAAAGGTGCTGATACGGATTGTACTCGACGAAACTGGAGCAGTAACAGCAGCAGAACCGATCAATGAAACCGAAGAATCAGCTATGTTCCATCAATCTGCCATCGCTACTATTCTGAAGTGGCGTTTTTTCCCCTGTAAAAAAAATGGCAAAGCGGTCAAATGTGTTGCTGATCAACCCATTGCCTTTACTCTCAATAATTGAAGTCTCATGGTTAATAAGGTGATAAAAACGCAATTTAGCGTCATTTTAACCATTATCTTGCTGGTGGTATTGGGTTCCTCTTTTCAAGCTGTAGCCGGAACGAATGGGGTTAGCGCTGCCGATTATAAGATTTTTAGCCAGGCAAAGCAGGCACTGGATAATCAACAGTTTGAAATTGCCAAGACTTTAATGCAGCAATATTTTCAGGAACATCAGAATCGTCACCCCTATGCCTATGAATTGTATGGGCATGTCCTTCTGCTTACCGAT
Organism: Desulfuromonadaceae bacterium; assembly: GCA_030639985.1. Lineage (GTDB taxonomy): Bacteria > Desulfobacterota > Desulfuromonadia > Desulfuromonadales > Geopsychrobacteraceae > Desulfuromusa. The sequence goes on along the minus strand of DAOWKG010000252.1, from coordinate 15,078 downwards.
GCAACTTCCCTGGCACTGGAAGTTTATAAAAATAGTGTTGCAGAATATCCCGAACATCTCAATCTGATCCAGAATTTGGCAGTTGCCTATTCGCGCTGTAGTTACCCCTTGGATGCGGCCAAAACTTACCTGCAGGTTTATAAATTAGGTGGTGGCACCAAGCCCACGATTGCTTTTGCTGCTGCGGTCTGGTATGGCAGAGCCTCTGAATATGGACAAGCTATAACTGTACTGCAAGGGTTGCTGAATAAAGGAGAGGTGATACGCCCGGACTGGATTTTGCTGCTTGGTCAGTGTCATTTGCAGCAGCAGGATAGCCAGCTGGCAATTAATGTTCTGCTGCCGGCGGCGGGGCAGTTTCCAAATAATGAAAAAATCTGGAGGATGTTGGCATTCAGTTATTATCATGCTGATGAGAAGGAAAATGCCGCTGCCGCTTATCAGATTGCTAATGCTATCTCTGCCGAGTCGGCACCGGAGCTTGCACAGCTTGGGGCGTTGTTACTCAACCTTGGTGCAACTTATTCCGGTGCAACGATAGTAACGGCTGATGCTCTGGAGTTGCAGGATCGAATTGTTTATCAGCTTATTAAAAGTGGTGACCTCGAAGTTGCCCTGAATCGGGCTTTAGCGCTGCAGCGACAGCAACCGTCGGCAGCAAGAGAGTTTCGCATTGGCAGAATTTTGGGACGAATGGGACGTTTGCCGGAGGCCGAAAAGGTCTATCTGAAGCTGGCCGGTAGACCCGGAGAATTTCAGGTTAAGGCACAATGGGCTCTGGTGCTGCTGAGCTGGGATGCAGCAAACTGGCATAAAGTTTATCAGCGGTTGCTGCAATTGGAACGACTAAATTTGCAGATGAAGTTTCACATTACTCAATTGATTGAAATTGTGAAAAGAATTCTGCCGCCCGAGGGTTGAAATTTCTTTTAAAAGTGACTAGCAGTAAGTACGTAGGTCATTAAACGCTACCATTTTTACCGGTTGACAGTTATGCAAGTGTCAGTATATTCTTCCGGGTTCGAATAATAGATGATCCCCGTTAGGGGATTAATTAAAATAATTTGTTCAGGTATAAACATAAATAAATTTGGTTATCAAACCGATAACATCAGGAAGGGAAGATGATGGAAGTTACTGTTGAAGAATTAAGCTCGATTAAAAAGAAGCTTGTTTTTGTGATCGATGTTGATGCTGTTACCGTTGAACTTGAGAATGCGTACAAAAAAATTGCCAAGACTGCCGATATTAAAGGGTTTCGTAAGGGCAAAATACCGCAAAATGTTCTGGAGCAACACTACGCCCCTCGAGCTCAGCATGATGCTTCTGGTTCCTTGATCAATAATAGCCTTTATAAGGCTCTGCTCGATAATAAAATTGAAGCGGTTTCACAACCAGAAGTTGTTAAGACTGGTGAGGTTGAGGCCGGAAAAACTTTCAGTTATGAGGTTGAGGTTGACGTTCGCCCTGAAATTGTAGCTAAAGACTATACCGGTTTAACGCTCGAAAAAGAAATTTATACATTTGATGCTGCTGTTATCGAAACACAACTTGAGCAAATGGCTAATTCTAAGATGCAGCTCGAGGTTACCAGTCGCAAGAAGGCTCGTGATGGTGATACTGTAGTTATCGATTTTGAAGGTTTTATCGATGGTTCTGCATTTGAGAATGGTTCTGGCACTGACTTTGAGCTGTCATTGGGTTCAAACAGTTTTATCCCCGGATTTGAAGCACAGTTGGTGGGAATGAAGCGCGAGCAGGAAAAAGATGTAGAGGTTGACTTTCCTGAAGGATATGGTTCAAAGGATTTAGCCGGAAAGCCTGCTGTTTTTAAGGTTTTGGTTAAGGAAATAAAGGAAAAAATTATTCCTAAGATCGATGATGAACTTGCCAAAGAGTTTGAAGCTGAAAATTTGGAAGACCTTAAAGCAAAGATAAAAGAGAATACTATTGCTCAGGAACAGCAACGGGTTGACGGCCAATTGCAAGAGAGCTTGATGAATGCTTTGCTCGAAAACAATACTTTTGATGTGCCTGAAGGAATGGTTGAAAATCAACTTCATCACTTAAAAGACAGCTTTACCCAAAAACTAAAGGCGCAAGGAATGAGTCTTGAGATGTTGGGGATGAATGAAGAAACATTTGCTACCACCTATCGGGATATGGCGGTTCAGCAAGTTAAGGGCGAATTGCTCCTAGACACTATTGCTGCTCAGGAAGAGATCGCTGTCGAAGAAACTGAAGTTGAGCAAAAGATGCAATCATTTGCTGATGATAGTGATATTCCTCTCGATCAGGTACAGAAATATTTTGAAAACAATCAGGCCTTAGCAGGGCTAAAGGGACAAATTCTACAAGAAAAGGTTACCAGCTTTTTACTCGAAGGAGCCGTTGTTACTGAGGTTGAACCAAAGCAGCCTGAAGTTGATGCCAGTGATGATAGCGAGGAGAAGGAGTCCTGATATGAGTTTGGTGCCTATGGTCGTTGAGGATAGTGGTCGTGGTGAGCGTGCCTATGATATCTATTCGCGGTTGCTGAAAGATCGGATTATCTTTCTCAGTGGTGAGATTGAAGACCATATGGCCAATCTGATTGTCGCTCAGTTATTGTTTCTTGAGTCGGAAGATCCCGATCGTGACATCCATTTGTATATCAATTCCCCCGGTGGAGTGGTAACGGCGGGAATGGCTATATACGATACTATCCAATACTTGAAAGCACCAGTTTCAACTATTTGCATTGGTCAAGCTGCCAGTATGGGAGCATTACTTCTTGCTGCTGGAACTGCCGGAAAACGTTTTGCGTTGCCCCATGCACGGGTGATGATTCATCAACCTCTGGGTGGTTTTCAAGGACAAGCAACAGACATCAGCATCCATGCCAATGAAATTTTACGCATGCGTGAGTCTCTAAATGGAATTTTGGCCAAACATACCGGTCAGGATCTGGACAAGGTTGCTGCCGACACTGAACGTGATTTTTTCATGAATAGCGAAGTAGCATGTGATTATGGTATTATCGATTCTATTGTTGAGCAAAAATCATAATGTTAGCTGGTACGGAGGTGTAATACAGTGGGTTCAAAAGATGAAAATAGTCAGTTGACATGTTCTTTTTGTGGTAAAGCACAGGATGAAGTTAAAAAACTGATCGCTGGACCAACGGTATATATTTGTGATGAGTGCATTGAGCTCTGCAATGATATTATCGATGAGGAGTCACGACTCGATCAAACCACCGATTCTGATACAAAACAGTTGCCCAAACCGGTTGAAATTAAAGATATCCTTGATGAATATATCGTTGGCCAAGAGCTGGCAAAAAAAGTTTTATCGGTAGCAGTATATAACCATTACAAGCGCGTTGAAGCTGTTGATAAGGGCGATGGCGTTGAGATTCAAAAAAGTAATGTTTTGCTTTTGGGACCAACCGGTAGTGGTAAAACTCTGTTGGCACAGACCCTTGCCAAGGTACTGGATGTACCGTTTACTATTGCAGATGCTACCAATCTTACCGAAGCTGGTTATGTCGGTGAAGATGTTGAAAATATCATTCTCAGCTTATTGCAAGCCGCCGACTACGATTTGGAAAAAGCCCAAAAGGGTATAATCTATATTGATGAGGTTGATAAAATTGCCAGAAAAACCGAATCGCCATCGATCACCAGAGATGTTTCCGGTGAAGGGGTTCAGCAGGCATTATTGAAAATTATTGAGGGAACCACTGCAAGTGTGCCACCCAAAGGTGGCCGTAAGCACCCGCAGCAAGAATTTCTCAAGGTTGATACTACCAACATCCTCTTTATTTGTGGGGGCGCTTTTTCGGGTCTGGAAAAAATTGTCAGTAAGCGTTTAAAAACAAAAACCATGGGTTTTGGGGCTGAAGTCAGATCTATAAAGGAAGAGAACCTTGGGGAACTGCTTGGGAAAGTCCAACCCTCTGATCTGCTCAAATTTGGTTTGATCCCTGAATTCGTCGGACGGATGCCGGTTATAGCTACCCTTGGTGAGCTTGATGAAGAGGCTTTGATCCAGATCCTGCATGAGCCTAAAAATGCCCTGGTAAAACAATATCAACGTTTGTTCGAAATGGAGAATGTCCGTCTTAAGTTTACCGACGGAGCTTTGGTAGCGGTTGCCAAGGAAGCGTTGGAGCGTAAGACTGGAGCCCGGGGATTACGTTCCATCCTCGAAAATGCCATGCTTGATGTGATGTACGATATTCCATCCCAAGATAGAGTTAAGGAAGTAGTTTTGAATGAAGAGGTTATTACCAACGGGGTAAAGCCGATCATTCTTTATGATATTGCCGAAAGTGCTTAGTGCAAAAAAACATTAACTATATTATTGTGGAGCGCAATTTTGTCATTTGACAGTGCGCTCCTTTTTAATTTATAGGCTAGAATTATATGTCCGATTTTGTTGAACCAACTAACCCTGCCACATCCATTTCACTACCACTACTGCCATTGCGCGATATTGTTGTATTTCCGCACATGGTTGCACCGCTATTTGTTGGGCGTAGCCAGTCGATAGTTGCGATTGAACGTGCTTTTGAGGGTGATAAAAAGATTTTTTTAGTAAGTCAGAAAGATCCTAAGGTAGACGCTCCTGAAGAGGATGATTTGTATTGTATCGGTGCCATCGGCAAGGTGGTGCAGCTACTTAAACTTCCTGATGGTACCGTTAAGGTATTGGTTGAGGGATGCTGGCGTGGACAAATCAGTTCTTATGTTTCGAATGGTAAATATGTCCAGGTAGAAGTGGAGCCCTTAACTGAATCGTTGACCGATATCGCTGAAGAAGAAGGAGTTGTCAGAGCTATTAAGGCAAGCTTTGATAGTTATGTCGGGTTAAATAAAAAAATGCCGGCTGAAGTTAATACTACCATTGCCGGGTTGAATGATCCTTGCCGGTTGGCCGACACTGTTGCCGGGCATCTGCAAATTCCGCTTGCTGATAAACAGGAGTTGCTTGAAATTTTAGATTGTGGCCAGCGGCTGGAGCACATTCTTGTGTTGCTGGAGCAGGAAATTGAGATTCAACAGGTTGAGGTGAAAATCCGCAGTCGGGTAAAGAGCCAGATGGAGCGGAGTCATAAGGAATATTATCTGAATGAGCAGATGCGGGCTATTCAGAAAGAGCTTGGTGGCCAGGATGAATTCAAACAGGAAATTATTGAATTTGAAGAGCAAATTAAAAACAAGAGAATGTCAGCTGAAGCTACCGATAAGGCACGCTCTGAATTAAGAAAATTAAAAATGATGTCGCCTATGTCAGCTGAAGCTACCGTAGTGCGTAACTATATCGAGTGGATGTTGGCATTGCCGTGGCAGCATGGAACGGAAGATCGGCATGACCTTGAAAAGGCAGAAGAGATTCTGGAAGCCGACCATTATGGCCTCCACAAGGTCAAAGAACGGGTGCTGGAGTATTTAGCTGTGCGAGCACTGGTTAAGCAGATAAAGGGGCCGATATTGTGCCTGGTTGGGCCTCCAGGGGTTGGTAAGACTTCGTTGGGGAAATCGATAGCCAAAGCCTTGCAACGTGAATTTGTCCGAATATCTCTGGGTGGGGTACGTGATGAAGCTGAGATCCGTGGTCATCGAAGAACCTATATCGGTGCTATGCCCGGCAAAATCATTCAAAGTTTACGCAAGTCTGGAGTGAATAATCCAGTTTTTATGTTGGATGAAATCGACAAGATGAGTACCGATTTTCGGGGTGATCCATCTTCGGCATTGCTTGAAGTTCTTGATCCTGAACAGAATAATAGTTTTGCCGACCATTTTCTCGATGTTGATTATGATTTGTCACAAGTATTATTTATTGCTACGGCAAACAATCTTCAATCTGTTCCACTCCCCTTGCATGATCGACTCGAAGTAATTCGAATTGAAGGTTATTCGGAAGAAGAAAAACTCCATATCGCCAAGCGCTATCTGTTGGATAAACAAATTGATGTCCACGGCCTTAGTAGCAAGCGGGTATCATTTTCAGATCGAGCAATTTATGAAATAATTCGTCACTATACGCGTGAGTCTGGGGTGCGTAGTTTGGATCGCAATATTGCTGCTGTAATGCGCAAGCTAGCGAGGCAAACCTTGTTGGATAATGGTGATAAGAAATATAGAATTGGTGAGAAGCAGATTCAAAAGTTCCTTGGTGTGCCGCAATATAAATATGGTATTTGCGAAGATACCAGCCAGATTGGTTTAGCGACCGGATTGGCTTGGACCGAAACCGGGGGGGAGTTGTTGACCATTGAAGTGACGACGTTGCCCGGTCAGGGTAAATTGACCATAACCGGTCAATTAGGTGACGTTATGCAGGAGTCAGCTCAGGCAGCATTAAGTTATATCCGTTCTCGCTGGCAGGAACTGCAGCTGAGTGAAGATTTCTACGCTAAACTTGATATCCATATTCATGTCCCTGAGGGAGCTGTTCCCAAGGATGGCCCATCAGCTGGTATTACTATGGCTACCGCTTTAGCATCAGCTTTGACCAGTAGGCCTGTCCGTAAGGATTTGGCGATGACTGGCGAAGTTACTCTACGAGGTCGGGTATTGCCAATTGGGGGACTGAAGGAAAAACTTTTGGCAGCTCGCCGGGGAGGGATCACGAAAGTGGTTATACCGGCTGAAAACGAAAAGGATTTGGTGGAATTGCCGCAGTTGTTGACTAAGTCACTGGTAATTGATACGGTTGCCCATATGGATCAGGTTCTTGAATTAGCTTTGATTTCGGCGGTAGAGAAATGATTCAATATGTCAAGGTTTTTAACTTTTTTTTATTGTCTTAAAGCCCGAAAAATGGGGAAAAACAGCTTGACAGTTTTTTCGGAAACCTGATATATCTTACCGAGTTTTTGTGTGGATGTAATTCTTTAATACTTTATAGGAGGTATGCTTGTGACTAAGGCAGATCTGGTCAATGCAATGGCAGAAAAAGCAGGGTTGAGTAAAACTGATACAGAAAGTGCTCTTAAGGCATTTACTGAAGCTGTAACTGATGCTCTGAAAGCTGGTGAGAAAGTTGCTATGGTAGGTTTCGGTACATTTAGTGTAGGTGATCGTGCCGCACGTACTGGTCAGAACCCTCAAACTGGCGAGAAAATTCAAATTGCTGCAGCCAAGGTTCCTAAGTTTAAGGCAGGCAAGGCTTTGAAAGACTCAGTTAACGTCTAATCAAAGTTTATATAGTACAAGAAGTAGGAAGTAAATAACTGTCCATCTTTAATCCCAATTGGGCAATAGGTACTTCCTATTTGTATTTGCGGGGGTGTAGCTCAGTTGGTTAGAGCGCTAGCCTGTCACGCTAGAAGTCGCGAGTTCGAGTCTCGTCACTCCCGCCATTTAAAAAAATATAATTTCCCGGGCGAATAGCTCAGCTGGGAGAGCGCCTGCCTTACAAGCAGGATGTCGGGGGTTCGAGCCCCTCTTCGCCCACCATTTACTGGGGCTGTAGTAGAGCTGGTTACAACAACGGCCTGTCACGCCGTAGGTCGCGGGTTCAAGTCCCGTCAGCCCCGCCATATGGATAACAAAAAGGTTCCAGCATTCTCTGCTGGAACCTTTTTGTTTTGATAGTAGTTATAGAAGATGAACCTGAAATAAGGACTATCCTACCTCGTTATACTCTCGAGCACGAAATTCAACCCCCAAATCTTTGGCAACTTGTTCACAAGCGTCAATGTCAACTCCAGGATAGGTAACCGCAGTAGCAATTACTTCGGGAATAAATTGTGGGGCGCAGCGGAGAAAATCTTTTACTGCCTGATAACTTTCAACTTCGCCGAAAGTTGATTGACAGAGATTTTGATAGGTTTCAGCTTCGGGGGCATTAAGTGATATGGAGATAGTATCTATCAAGCCTGTAAGTTCTGGTAAAATGTTGCGTTTATGTACCAGGTTTGCTTGGCCATCGCTGTTGATTCTTACTTTTACCCCATGCTTTTTAAGCCATCCAGCTAGTTCTTTTATTAATTCAAGGCGCAATAGTGGTTCGCCATAACCGCAAAAAACAATTTCGGTATAGCGCGCGGGATCACCTATAGCTTGTTTCAGTTCGGTGACAGATGGTTCGTGATCAAGTTGTAATTCGTGTCCTTTGACAACAAAGTCACTGAACTTTGCACAAAATACGCAGTGGTTGGTACAACGATTGGTTATGTTAAGGTAAAGGGAGTCACGGATCTGGTAGGCTATTTTGCTGCTCTGATCGACTGCTCCGAAGCCAAATAAATTGTAGCAATTACGGCTGGTAATTCTGGCAACATCGGTGATTGAAAGCCCTTTGATCTCTGCCATTTTTTCTGCAGTATAGCGCACATAAGCGGGCTCATTACGTTTACCGCGGAATTTTTGCGGCGAAAGATAGGGGCAGTCGGTTTCTAGCAACATTCGGTCAATCGGAATGTGTTTAATGATCTCTCTTATTGCTTCATTTTTAGGATAGGTAATGGTGCCGGTGAAAGAAAGATAAAAGCCGAGATCCAGGCACTGTTGCGCCATTTTTAGATCGCCGCTGAAACAATGTAGTACCCCACCGTTAGTAGCGCCATTCTCTTCAGTAAGAATTTGAATTACTTCGTCATGAGCTTCGCGATCATGAACTATTATCGGTTTGCCAACCTCTATTGCCAGACGAATCTGTTGCCTGAAGGCATTACGTTGGATTTCCCGAGGAGAACGATCACGGTAATAATCGAGGCCAATTTCACCAATTGCGACAACCTTAGGATGATTTGCCATTGTCTGTAGGGTCGCCAACACATCAGCATTAATTTCTGTAGCATCATGGGGGTGAATGCCGACGGCAGCAAAAATATTTTCATATTGTTCCGCTACCTTGATTGCACCAGTCGAACTCTGAAGATCACAACCGATGGTTAAAATGTGACTGATACCGTTTGCAGTCGCCCGTTTTACGGTTTCATTTAGGTCATCAGCAAACCTCTCACCATCAAGGTGGGCGTGGCTATCGACCAGTAGTGGCCGTTGATCATTTGACAATTTTATTACTCCAAGGAAGTCTTAACTAAAAAATCAGGTAAAAGATTAAGCGCTTCAACCGTAAACTTTTTATTCTTTCTCAATTCTTGGGAACAGCGGTGCTGCTTTTTCAATGCTGCTACCAGGTTGCAATCCACCCCATTGATCTTGACCATCGAGGGTCAGATTGTTGCCGTCTTGACCTAATATCTGGAGAATTTTTGCGCCAGTATCGGGCATGAATGGGGCAACTAGCAGGGCGATGATCCGGATTGACTCCAGTAAGTTGTACATGACTGTTGCCAACCGCTCCCGTTGCGCCGGATCTTTTGCCAGAGACCATGGTGCGGTTTCGTCAATATACTTATTTCCGGCTGAAATCAGTTCCCAGATTACGGTCAAGGTCTTATTGAATGCTAATTCATTGAGCAGGGTATCAACTTTTTTGATATTGGTTGCAAACAGATCTTTCAGGGCTTGATCGGTAGCATCTTCAGTGCTTGGGCTTGGTAACTCACCCGCAAAATATTTTCCAACCATGGCGGTTGAACGACTGACCAGATTGCCGAGATCGTTGGCCAGGTCTGAATTGATGCGATTAATCAGAGCACTGTGAGAGAAGTCACCATCGAGACCAAAAGGTACTTCCCGCAGGAGGAAGTAGCGGATTGAATCGGCATTGTACTTATCGATAAGCATGTTTGGCTCAACGACATTGCGCAAACTTTTACTCATTTTTTGCCCTTCGACTGTCCACCAGCCGTGGGCAAAGACTTTTTCCGGTAGTGGTAAACCCGCCGCCATCAGAAACGTCGGCCAGTAAACGGCATGAAAACGTAAAATATCTTTGCCGATTATGTGCACTGCAGGCCAATAATTAGCAAACTTGCCATCTTTGTCTTCTGGATAACCAAGGGCAGAAATGTAGTTAGTTAAAGCATCAAACCAAACATAAATAACGTGTTTTTCATTGCCTGGAACTGGAATGCCCCAAGCAAAGGTGGTTCTGGATATGGACAGGTCACGTAAGCCTTCACGAATAAAACTCAAGATTTCGTTACGACGTGATTTAGGCTGGATGAAATCGGGGTTTTCTTCAATATGTTTGAGCAGTTGATCCTGATATTTGCTCATCCGAAAGAAATATGATTCTTCCTTTAGCTTGGTAGTCTGACGACCACAATCGGGGCAGTTGCCGTCAAGTAGTTGGGTTTCGGTCCAGAAAGTTTCACATGGAGTGCAATACCAGTCTTCATATTCACCCAGGTAGATATCTCCCTTGGCTTCAATCGATTTAAACTGTTCCTGCACCGTATGTTTGTGTCGCTCTTGAGTCGTGCGGATAAAATCGGTATGAGAGATATTAAGTTTGCTCCAGAGCGCTTGAAATCTTTTGACCACGCGATCTGCTAATTCCAGGGGAGTTTCGCCATTGGCTTTTGCGGCAGTTTCAACTTTTTGCCCATGTTCGTCGGTGCCGGTCAGAAAAGCAACATCATATCCTCGAGCACGTTTGTAGCGGGAAATTACGTCGCAAGCCAGAGTTGTATAGGCATGACCGATGTGGGGAACATCGTTAACATAGTAAATAGGTGTAGTTACATAAAAAGTTTTACTCATATCAAACTCCTGTAAACTGAGTGTATTAATTATATTCAGGACTTATTATCTGTTGGTTTGGAGCCACGGTTAGAGCGCCACCGTGGTCGTTTGCGGCGACGTTTGCTTTTTTCTTGCCCGCTACCTTCTTTATTTTCTGGTTGTCCCGGTTTGGGCGGCTCTTTTGCCGTTTTTGTAGTTTTATTCTTAGCTTCAGGGCGTTGATTTGAATCGTTGCGTTTACTTCTATGTTTTTCTGGTTTGGAAGATTTCTTGGTTTTTACCGGTTGGGGTGGTTTTGTGGCTGTTTCGGTTGTCGGGTTTGCTGCAGCATTGATCTCTTTTTGTAACTCTTCAATGTGCATCTGGCAGCGTTCACCCTTGTGGCTCGACAGGGTTACTTTTTGAGCCAATATGTCGCGTGAAATAACCTCTACCGGCCCCGATTGTAGTTGCAGCTTTTTTCCGCATTTGGGCAAACTTTTTTTCATCTCATTGTAGGTTTCATATTCGTAGGCAAGGCAGCAAAGCAGCCGTCCGCATTGACCCGAAATTTTTGTCGGATTCAGTGCCAGTCCTTGCGCTTTCGCCATCTTGACTGAAACCGGGGCAAATTCACGTAAATGACTGCTGCAGCATAGTTCTCTGCCGCAGATTCCTAAACCACCTACCTGTTTAGCTTCGTCTCTTACGCCGATTTGACGCATTTCGATGCGGGTTCGAAAGTGTTGTGCCAGATCGCGAACCAGTTCGCGAAAATCGACACGACCGTCAGCGGTAAAAAAGAAGATAATTTTTGACCCATCAAACAAATATTCTGCCCGAACCAGTTTCATCTCCATCTTGCGCTGTTTTACCCGTTGTTGGCAAAACAGTTGGGCTTCATGTTCCCGTTCAGAATTGCTTTGTGCCATTTGCAGGTCATTCTCTGTCGCTCTGCGTAAAATAGCTTTCAGCTTTGGCGGTGCTTTGTCGGGGTTGATTTCCCGAGGTTTAACTACCACGGTGCCAAGGGCACGGCCTCGTTCTGTTTCGACAATAACTTTATCACCGGTAGCCAGATCAAAATCGAGGGCATCAAAATCAAAAATTTTTCCGGCAGTATGAAAAGATATACTGACTATATTAAGGCTATCCATTAAATTTCCTTTTAGGCGGCAGATATCCGCATCAACATTACTTCAAGAACCAGCTTGCGGTTGACGTTGCGTTGCATATAAAAGCGAGCTGATTCCAATGCTTTTAATTTGGTCAGTAATCTGGCTGTTGTCGTTGATTTGTTTTGCCGTTGTAATGTTTCAAATAGATCAATATTGACCAACATGTTTTCTGGTTGGTTATGCTTCAGGAGGAGAATATCTCGATAAAAGGTTTGGAAAATATCTAAAATATCTGTGATTGACTCTTCTTCAGCGTTAAGTTCATCAGCAAAAGTGAAAGTGGGGATAGTACTTCCTGCGGACAATGCTGACAAGGACTGAATCAGTTTAAGGCGCTTTTCCAGAAAAAGTTCTCGGTTTGAACCCAGTGCTTTTTTAAAACTGCCCTCTGAAAGGGCGGCCAATACGGTTGCATCGGTGTCACTGAGTTCAAGTTTTTGTTTCAAAATGGCAGCCATCTGTTGTTTCGGTAGGGTTGAAAATGGCAATTGTTGGCAGCGGGAACGAATTGTTGATAATAAGGTTTCCGGTTGACTGGAAAGGAGGACAAGAATTGTTCCCGCTTGGGGTTCTTCCAGCGTTTTTAATAGGGCATTAGCAGCATTGGTGGTGAACTTGTCCGCCCCGTTGATAATATATATCTTATATTTCCCCTCTAATGGGTGGAGAGAAAGTTCCCGTTGCAGGGCACGAACTTTTTCAATCTTAATTGCGGCACCTTCGGTGTCTAGCAGGTGGACATCGGGATGATTGCCGTTAGTGATTTTTATGCAAGAGGGGCAGTTATTACAGCCGTTATGGTTTTGGCACAGAAGGATCTTGGCAAATGCAACCGCAACCATTTTTTTGCCAATTCCATCGGGACCAGTAAAGAGGTAAGCGTGGGCGATACGATTACTCTTAATAGTTCGCAAAAGAATATTTTTTTGTTGTTTATGTCCAGTTATAGCATCAAAAGTCATAGTGTCTGTTATGTTTGCTAGAGTGAATTTGTCGCAGAGCAATTCAACGATCTCTTCGTGATTGTCTTAAGTGATCACATTATAGGGAAACGGTAAGTTATGAATCAAGGTTAAACCCATTATTATGGTATTAATACTGCGGTATTAAGCGCAATTGATTGAACTGCTCGATTGATTTGGTTATACTCCGCTCGCATTGATGTGAAATGGAGGTAGGGTGCAAAAATCACTGGAACATATTGAGCGTACTATTGGTTACAAATTTAATGACCGAATGCTGCTACAACAAGCGTTAACTCATAAATCGTATAGTAATGAACAGCCGCAATTTATCTCTCACAATGAGCGGTTGGAATTTCTTGGCGATGCTGTTTTGGAGCTGGCGGTCAGTGATTTGGTTTATAACCATTATCCCGATATCCCCGAAGGTGGATTAACCCGAATCAGGGCAGAAGTTGTAAGTGAAAAAGGGTTAGCTGAAATTGCCCGGCAATTGGAAATTGGTGCCGGTATGTTGCTAGGTCGGGGGGAGCGTAAGAGTGGCGGTAATGAAAAGTCGAGTTTGCTGGCAGATACCCTTGAGGCATTGCTTGGAGCAATTTTTTGCGATCAGGGCTTTTTGGTGGTTAGTCGGGTAATCGGCAATATTTTTAGTGATGCAATTGAAAAATCGGCCCAAATTCGTTACGGCAGTGATTATAAAACCTGTTTGCAGGAACGTTTGCAGGCAAAATATGGTGAATTGCCAGAATATTTGTTAGCGCAGGTATCTGGTCCTGATCATCAACGTATTTTTTCTATGGAAGTATACTATGCGAATAAATTAATAGGTAAGGGTAGCGGTAGCAGTAAAAAAAGTGCTGAACAAAAAGCTGCAGCTGCAGCATTGGATCATCCATTATTAAGAGAGAAGTAGTTTAACTTATGGACAAAAAAGAACAATTTTTATCAGGCTATATTGCAATTATTGGTCGTCCGAATGTCGGTAAATCGACGTTGCTTAATCGTATTCTTGGACAAAAAATTGCGATAACTTCAAATAAACCCCAAACAACCCGTAATCGAATTTTGGGAATTTACAATTTTTCGGGAGGTCAGGCTCTGTTTGTTGATACCCCCGGAATTCACAAAGCGAAGGGGAAATTAAATCGATTCATGGTCGATCAGGCCGTTGGTGCTTGTGCCGATGTCGATTTGATTTTTTTTCTGGTCGAAGCCAATGATATCCCCGGCAGAGGTGATGAATATATCCTTAAATTGCTGGAAAAATCGGCGGCACCAGTATTTTTGATTATAAATAAGATTGATCTGGTAAAACCGCCGGAATTGCTCAGGTTAATCCAACAATACAGTGAAAGATTTGATTTCGCCCAAGTAATACCGATTTCAGCGCATAAAGGTGATGGGGTGCCGCAGATGTTGCAGGCAGTTGAGCCTTATCTGCCCTCAGGACCGCAGTACTATCCAGACGATTTAGTAACTGATCAGCCGGAGAAGTTCATTGTTGCTGAGATGGTTCGTGAAAAGATTATGCGTACCACCAGCGAAGAAATTCCTTATGGAATTGGGGTTAAGGTCGATACTTTTACCGAAAAACCGGAAAAAAATTTGGTTGTTATCCAAGCGACAATTCATGTTGAACGCGATAGCCACAAAAAAATAATTGTCGGTAAGGGGGGGCAGAAAATAAAATCAATCGGGCAGTCGGCACGTCGGGAGATTGAACGTTTACTGGGTACGAGAGTTTTTTTAGAATTGTTTGTTCGGGTAGATAAAGATTGGAGCCAGAGTGAACGGATGTTACGTGAACTAGGGTATAGTAAAAAGTAATTCGTTGACTGGTTTTTTTCTGCATTCAGAAGTGTAAAAAAGGGATTTTGAGCCAGAGTTTTTTTGCTACAACTACAAGATTTTAGAAGGGTTTGTTTTTGATGATGAAGACAGTTGCCATTGTTGGTCGGCCAAATGTAGGAAAATCAACATTATTCAATAGGTTACTGCGTAAACGTAAAGCTATAGTTGAAGACTTTCCTGGTGTTACCAGAGATCGTCATTATGCTGAAGTAACTCGTTTTACCCAACCATTTCTTTTGATTGATACGGGTGGATTTGAGCCGGTCAGTGATGATCGGTTGTTGATTCAGATGCGGGAACAATCGCAATTGGCGGTCGAAGAGGCAGATATTATTTTCTATCTGATGGACGTCAAGGACGGGTTGACCCCGGCTGATATTGAAATAGCTGCCATGTTACGCCAGATTGATAAGCCGGTTTTCTATTTGATCAATAAGGTCGATGGTGAAAAACAGGAGGGAGGTACGGTGGAGTTTTATGCGCTGGGAGTGGATAAATTCTATTCTCTTT
>DAOWKG010000173.1 GCA_030639985.1 Desulfuromonadaceae bacterium | reverse complement strand
GACTTGCCGACATTGGGAATGCCGACTACCAGTACTCGGAGCGGCTTTTTAGCGTTGCTGCGGGCAGGCAATAGTTTACGGCACAGCTTGGGAATCAGTCCGGCATCACGCCGACTTGTCGCTTCGAGGGGGATAGCTTTAACCCCCTGTTGTTTTTCTAAAAAAGTTACCCATCTTTTGGTGACGGTCGGGTCGGCAAGGTCGTTTTTGTTGAGAACTTTGATACAGGGTTTATCGCCACGCAAACGTTCTAACAGTGGATTTGCGCTGCTGTCAGGGAGCCGGGCATCAAGGACTTCAATTACGAGGTCAATTTTGGGTAGTATCTCAATAATTTGTGCCCGGGCCTTTTTCATGTGGCCGGGATACCAGTCAATAATCATTTATTTTCTCTTTTGTAGGGTGAATCAAAACCCATAAAAACGTAAAAAGCCTTAACAGAGAGACAGAGAGGCCGAGAGGTATCAATCTGTTTAAGGTTTTAAACCCAAAAAAGATTAAAGGTCTTTCTTTTCACTCTCTGCGTACTCGGCGGCTCTCCGTTATTTTTTTTATGTCGGGTTTGTGGTTAAGTTTAAAGTTTAATTAGCTTCGCATTTTTTGAATTAGTGCCAAGTCAGCTAACACTAATGCTGCCATAGTTTCGACAATCGGGATTGCTCTGGAGACGACACAGGGGTCATGCCGCCCTTTGGCCGCCAGAATTGTCTCTTGACCAGAAAAATCGGCAGTTTGCTGCTCTTGTCCGATCGTTGCGACGGGTTTGAATGCGACCCGAAAATAGACCGGTTCGCCATTGGAAATGCCCCCTTGAACGCCACCACTGTTGTTGGTTTTGGTGCCAAGTTTATCCCCTTTTTGGATGAATGGGTCATTGTGCACAGAACCACGCATCCTGGTACCAGCAAATCCGGAACCGATTTCAAATCCCTTGGTTGCCGGTAGCGACAGCATCGCCTGCGCTAGTTTTGCTTCGAGTCGATCAAACACCGGTTCGCCCAGCCCGACGGGGAGGTTACGGCAGACGCAACTGATGACACCGCCAACCGAATCTTTAGCTTTGCGGGCAGCGACAATTTCAGCAGTCATTTTTTCGGCGGCCAGCTGGTCTGGACAACGAATGTCATTGGCATCGACTTCGGCTCTGGTTATGGTATCCATATTAATATTGTTGGCATCGTGGTTACCGACCGAACTGACCCAGGCAACAATTTCAATCCCAAATTCTTCCCGCAGGTATTTTTCGGCAATTGCACCGGCAGCTACTCGACCGATAGTTTCTCTGGCACTGGAACGGCCCCCACCACTGGCAGCCCGGATACCATATTTCATCTGGTAAGTGTAGTCGGCATGCGATGGTCTGGGGATCTGCTGCATTTCGCCATAATCACCGGGGCGCTGGTTTTTATTGTTGATCAACATGCCAATCGGGGTGCCGAGGGTTAAGCCATTTTCAATTCCCGATAGGATCTGTACTTGGTCGGCTTCATCGCGCTCAGTGCCGAGCTTGTTCCCCCCTGGCCGCCGTCTATCCAGCTGGGTCTGAATATCGGCTGCTGATAATGACATGGTTGGCGGTATACCATCGACAACAACACCTACTCCGGGACAATGTGATTCTCCAAATGTACTGATTCTGAATATACGGCCGAAACTCGACATTTTGCCTCACTATTGATTCATGGATTATATCTGCAAATAAATATTGCATGAGCATAGCAGAAAATTGGTAATGGCGCTATTCGATTGGATTTATGTCCGCTATTTTAGTCAAGGTAAAATACTTTACTGTAGATAAAGATAGCTTGACAGTTCTAGCAATGAAAGTATAGATTCCATGGTTGTTTGTGCTAGAATCACCAGCATAAAAAAGGAGATGATGTCGATGGCAGATGTTACTAAATTTTTAACCGGTATTGAAAACTTTCAACAGCAATATTTTGGTGATAATCCAGAGCTAGCCAGCAACTTGATTAGTGGTCAAAAACCACAGGCTTTGGTGATCAGCTGTTGTGATTCCAGAGTTGATCCGGCACTGTTGACCGATAGTTCGCAGGGGGATCTGTTTGTTCTGCGGAATATTGCTAATCTGGTTCCGCCTTATGTCCAAAATGATGATTATCACGGCGTAAGTTCCTCCATAGAATACGCAGTTTGTCACCTGGAGGTCTCAGACATCATAATCTTTGGACATTCCCATTGTGGTGGCATCGGGGCATTGATGGGGATGGCTAATGGGGAGGATGCTGGAGAGTTTATCGGTAAGTGGGTCAGTATCGCAACACCTGCTCGTGATAAAGTTTTGCAAGAAATGCCGAATGAATCTCCGGAAAAACAGGCGCGGGCTTGTGAAAAAGAAGCAATTCTGGTTTCGTTAAAGAATCTGATGACCTTTCCATGGGTCAGTGAAAGGGTGTCCAAGGGGCAATTAAG
>DAOWKG010000224.1 GCA_030639985.1 Desulfuromonadaceae bacterium | reverse complement strand
TTATGGTTGTGCCGCTGGTGATTACTGGTGCAATTTCGGTATTGATAGGTGTTTATCCTAATCTGTTTCTGGACCTCATTAACCTTATGGTGAAGTCATGATTGTAAATTTTCTAACTTATTTGCGGGAAAGACCGAGTTTGCTCAAATGGCTGTTTATGGCCTATTTAGCATTTGCCGTATCTTTTGATTTCTTTGCTGACCGTCATCATGCCCATTTTTGGGGTGACCATCTGGTCGGTTACTGGGCAGTGTTTGGTCTGGTAGGGTGTCTGGCTATGATTGTATTCTGCAAAGGGCTGTCACACGTATGGCTGGAGAGGGACAAGGATCATTATGACAAGTAGTATTTTCATGCATCCAGCCACCATGTTTATTATTGGTGCGCTGCTCCTCCCTTTAGCCAAAAAGTTTAAGGTCCAGAAGTTCTGGCTGGTATTGGTGCCTTTAGTTGCCTTTATCCAGATTCAATATCTGCCGGAGTCATTCGGCAAGGTTGATTGGCTGGGATTTGAGTTGCACTTTGGCCGGGTAGACAAACTGACCATGGTCTTTTTGCACGTTTTCACCTTGATGGCATTGATCGGCAGTATTTTTGGTCTCCATGTCAAAGAGAGTGGCCAACATATCGCTGGCTGGTTGTATGTTGCCGGTTCTTTGGGTACGACACTCGCCGGTGACTACTTGACGGTGTTTATCTTCTGGGAATTGATGGCGTTTGCATCGGTATTCTTGATCTGGTACCGCAAGCGGAAGCGCTCAATCGAAGCCGGTTATCGCTACTTGCTGGTTCACACGTTCGGCGGTCTGGTCCTGCTTGGTGGCATCTTCCTGCGCTACCAGAATGTTGGCGATCTTACCTTTGAGCTGATTTCGGTCGATCATGCAACCTTTGCCGATTATCTGATCATGATTGGTTTTATGCTTAATGCGGCGGTACCGCCAATCCATGCCTGGTTGCCAGATGCCTACCCGGAAGCAACTGTTACGGGTGCGGTATTCATGTGTGCGTTTACCACTAAAACCGCAGTATACGTCCTTGCCCGTGGTTTTGCCGGTTTCGAAACCTTGGCTGTTATGGGTGCCATCATGACCCTGTATGGGGTTGCCTACGCGGTTATTGAAAACGATGCCCGCCGAATTTTGGCTTACCATATTGTCAGTCAGGTCGGGTACATGGTTTGTGCTGTTGGTATCGGTACTGAAATGGCGATCAATGGTGCCAGTGCTCATGCTTATGCCCACATTCTTTATAAGGCCTTATTGTTCATGGGTATCGGTAGTGTGCTGGAAATGACCGGACGCTCCAAACTCAGTGAACTTGGCGGCTTATATAAATATATGCCGTATACAATGATATTTACCGTTATCGGTGGTATTGCCATCTCCGGCTTCCCGCTGACTAGTGGATTTATCAGTAAGTCGATGATTATTGCCGCGGCTGGAAATAACCATCAGACGGTTATTCTAAGCATGTTGTTATTGGCTGCCGTGGGTACGTTCCTGTCGGTTGGGATCAAATTACCTTATTTCGTCTTCTTTGGACCAAACGATTGTGGCCTGAAACCAAAAGAGTCTCCCTGGAATATGCAGCTCGCCATGGGTATGGCTGCCTTTATGTGTATTTTCCTCGGTTTTTACCCCCAGTATCTGTATGACATGCTCCCCTATGCTGTGAGCTATCATCCTTATACCAGTTATCACTTAACTGAGACGTTCCACCTGCTTGGATTTACCGGGCTTGGGTTCTACATGATGGTTAAATATTTGAAGCCTCACGATGTCTCCAATCTCGACCTCGACTGGTTCTACCGTCGCGGTGCCGGTTGGTTCATGTGGGTTGCTAATAAGCCGGTTACGGCTACCAACGAATGGATCAGTAACGTTTATCAAAATATTGGTTTACGCTTTACCATGGCTCTGGCTCGTGCCCTCTCCTGGTTTGACTGGGAAGGTATCGATTGGGCACTTGATGGTAGTGCTCGTGGCGTTGTCAAGGGTGGTGAGCAAGTTCGTCAGTTCCAGACCGGGAAATTGCAACACTATATTGGTGCTGCCGTAGCTCTGTTGTTCATAGTGCTCATTGTTGTAGTTCTGATTTGACCTAGTCTGTTAGTTAGTAGATAGGCTATTACATTTAGACAGTAGGAAGTTATGGAAAACTATCTAATTCTGAATACTTTAAATTTTCCGATCTTATCGACACTGCTGATATTGCCAGTGATCGGTGCAATTGTGGCAATGTTTTTGCGTAGCGATGCCGCCCTAAAGCTTTGGGGTCTGGCAGTTACGTTGATAACAGCGTTGGCTTCGTTGCCATTGTGGACTAACTTTGACCAGACAACGGCAAAGTATCAGTTCGCTGAACTGCGTCACTGGTTTCCGGCATTGCATCTCGATTACGTAATCGGAGTCGATGGCATCAGTGTGCTACTGGTACTGCTTACGACTCTGGTAATGCCACTGTGTGTCCTTTGTTCCTGGACCTACATAAAAACCCGCTGGAAAGAGTTCGTCATCGTTACATTGTTGATGGAAACTGCCATGCTCGGTGTGTTTGTCAGCATGAATACCGTCCTTTTCTATATCTTCTGGGAAGGGATGTTGGTGCCAATGTACCTGATCATTGCGATCTGGGGTGGTGCTCGTAAAGATTATGCTTCGATCAAATTTTTCCTTTATACCTTCACCGGTAGTATCTTTCTGCTGGTGGCAATTATCGCTATGTACATCACCACAGGGACTTTCTTCATCCCTGAATTGATGGATCACAGTTATAGTTTCTCATTTCAAGTATGGGTATTCCTCGCTTGTGCAATTGGCTTTGCTATCAAGATGCCGATGTTTCCGTTCCATACCTGGCTACCAGCGGCTCACGTTGAAGCTCCAGTGGCAGGTTCGGTTATCCTCGCCAGTATATTGTTGAAAATGGGCGGTTATGGTTTCCTCCGGTTCTGTCTGCCGATGGCACCAGCTGCGACCCTATACTTTGTCCCGCTTCTGCTGGTTATGTCATTGATCAGCATTATAGTGGGAGGCTATCTGGCTCT
>DAOWKG010000095.1 GCA_030639985.1 Desulfuromonadaceae bacterium | reverse complement strand
GGTGGAGATGAAGATGTAAAGCTGTCTCCTGAAGAAGAACAGGCAGAGTTGGAACGGCAGGCAAAGCAGGTTGGACCAATGGTCACCATTGACAGTTTCATTGTCAATATTATGGATGACGAGGAAAGTCGTTACCTCAAGGCATCTATTACCATTGAGGTCGACGGTGAAGAGGCGACGATGGAGATCAATCAACGGATGCCACAGATAAAGGATGCGGTTTTGTTGTTGCTTGGGAATAAAACATTTTCTGAATTAAACGATTTGCAGGGAAAAATTCAATTACGGGCGGAGTTGATTAATAAAATTAACAGCATCCTCCTGCAAGGCAAAGTTAAGCGTATTTATTTCACCGATTTTGTTGTCCAATAAAGGCTATTGCGTGGAAAAAATCCTCAGTAAAGAAGAGATATCCGACCTCCTGTCGGCAGTTAGACACGGTGATGTCGATGTGGAATCGGTTGGTGCTGAGCCCGGTTCAGTATCGGCTACGCCAGCTACTGCTGCGGTAGAAAGCTGTAACCTCTTTAGAGCTGATGGCGCAGAAGGGTGGAAACTCAAAAATTACGATCTGGTACTAGATAGTTTTGCCCGTAATTTTGCCATGTCAATATCGACCCGATTTCAGCGGGCGGCACAGATTAAATTGGAGGCAATGGAGTCGATGTCATTTGATGCTCTGTTGCAACGATTATCTGGGCGTGGCGCGATTGGGGTATTGCAACTGGAACCGCTTACTGGCGGTGCTTTATTGGTCTTTGATGAACAGCTCTCCTTTGCTTTCGTAGAAATGGTTTTGGGGGGATCGTCGGATGATCAGACCATGATTCCGGACCGGAGTATGAGTGCGATTGAGTTAAATGTTATCCGTGATGTCATCAGCTCCGGGTGTCCGGAACTGAATAAAGGTTTTTTGCAGTTACAGGAAATTGAGGCATCTCTGGTTGAGGTTGTTAGTAATTTACGCTTGCTCAATTTTGTCGAGCCCGATGTTGGGGTTGTGGCAGCGAAGTTTAAAGTATCTATAGACAGTCTTGAGGGGGATATCACCCTGGTTGTTCCCCATACAGCGTTGGAGCCACTGCAGAAAAAACAGCAAACTAAATCGATTCCAGTCAGTGCGGTGCAAAACAGTAAGTGGCATGCGCTGGTCTTAAGTGAATTGGATCATATGGACGTCGAATTGGAAGCGGTGTTGGCAACGTTATCGCTTCGGGTTCGTGATATTCTCAACTTTCAGGTTGGCGATGTTATTGACCTTGGTTGCAAGCCTGGTGCACCATTAGAGGTCAAGGTCGAAAACCGCTCGAAGTTTTATGCGCTGGCTGGGGTTCAGGATGGGAAAAAAGCGATTCGGATTATGGGGCGGATCCCCATTGGAGGATAGATTATGAACGATACAAACCTTGAGAATGGTGAAGCTGCTGATGCTGCGGACTCCAAAAACAAATTTGATGAGCGTGGTATTGATCTGTTGCTCGATATTCCCCTTGAGGTAGCGGTAGAGGTCGGACGGTCGCGGATTCTGGTACGAGATCTGTTGCAATTACAGGAGGGCTCACTGGTTGAGCTCGATAAGCTGGCCGGGGAACCGCTTGATCTTTATGTCAATTCACGTTTAATTGCCAGGGGTGAGGCCGTTGTCGTCAATGATAAATTTGGTCTACGGTTGACCGATGTCGTTAGCCCTTCAGAGCGGATTGAGAATTTAGGCTGATCTATGCGTGTGATGGTATTTATACTGCTCCTTATGGCGCAACCGGTTTTTGCTGCTGATCCCGTTGCCGCACCAAGTCTTCTGAGCTCTTCCCTTAAAATGGCAGCAGGTCTGGCCGTTGTTATTGGTCTGCTGTTGCTCCTTTATGCTGCCAGTCGCAAGGGTTTCGGGGTGTTGCCACAGAAGAAAAATGGTTTGATTCAGGTTTTGGAAACGCGTCCTTTGGGGGGGAGGAAATTTCTCTGCGTCGTTAAGGTGCGAGACGAAGAGATGTTGCTTGGTTTGAGCAATGACCGGATCGAATTTCTGACTAAAGTACCTGCTGGTGACAAGTTTGCTGTGGCGTTGCAACAAGTTGAAGAGGAGCAATCATGAAGCTGAAGAGTGTCCTGCTGCTGTTGTTGCTATTGCTCCCCATGGGTGTTTATGCCGCTGGATTGCCGACCATTACCGTCGGCATTGGTGAAGCAAATGATCCGGGCGAGGTTTCTACCGCTTTACAAATTTTGGTAGTTTTGACCATCCTTTCGGTGGCTCCGGCAATTTTGTTGATGACGACCGGGTTTACCCGCATAGTCATAGTTTTGTCATTTATGCGTCAAGCAATGGGAACCCAATCGGCACCATCGAACCAGATAGTGATCGGGTTGGCATTGTTTTTGACTTTTTTTATTATGGCACCGGTATTTGACCAGATAAATGAGCAGGCACTGCAACCTTACCTGGATAAGGAGATCAGTCAGGAACAGGCTCTGGAGCTGGCATTGGAGCCAATGCGTGGATTTATGTTTTCACAAGTGGGGGAAAAAGATCTACAACTGCTGGTCGATATTTCCAAGTCTCCCCAGCCCGAAAATCGCGAAGATATTTCCTTGATGACGCTGATCCCGGCATTTATGCTTTCGGAACTGAAGCGTGCTTTTCAGATGGGTTTTCTGCTATTTATCCCTTTTTTGATGGTCGACATGATCGTTGCCTCGATCTTGATGGCCATGGGGATGATGATGTTGCCACCAATAATTATCTCACTCCCTTTTAAAATACTTTTGTTCGTCCTTGTCGATGGCTGGTCACTAGTGGTTGGTTCGTTAGTGCAGAGTTTTGGTTGAAGTAGAGCTGGGCAAGAGAACTGAAAGGATTTTTATGACTCCTGAATATGTCGTCACCATCGGTCGTCAGGCGATTGAAACAACGCTTATGTGTGCAGCTCCCATGTTAATAGCGGCACTGAGTATTGGTCTGATTATCAGTATTTTTCAGGCGGCAACCCAGATAAATGAACAGACGATGACCTTTATTCCGAAAATTGTCGGGGTTTTTGTCACGCTGTTGATTTTTGCCCCGTGGATTCTCCAAAAAGCTAGTGCTTTTTTGATTTCAATCTTTAATCAATTACCAACCATCACTCCGTAACCACAATGGAATTACCCGATTTTTCGTTACCATTAATTCAAGGCTTTTTGATCTGTCTGGCACGGGTTGCGGCAATGTTTGCTGCCATTCCGGTGTTCAGCGGTGGGCAGGTACCGCACCAGTTGCGGCTTGGTGTTGCGGTAATGTTTGCCATGTTGGTCTATCCGGTGGTCAAAGATTTTATCCCCGTGGAGACGATTACACCACTTGAGTTAGGGTTGATAATTGCTTCTGAAGTGATCTTTGGCTTGCTAGTCGGTTTTTTGGCACAACTGGTATTTATGGCGGCCGAATTTGCCGGATCGTTGATTGGTTATCAAATGGGTTTTGCTGCCGCCAATATTTTTGATCCGACTACGCAGGCTCAAGTTGCCCTGATTTCGCAATTTCAGGGGATTTTTG
>DAOWKG010000311.1 GCA_030639985.1 Desulfuromonadaceae bacterium | reverse complement strand
CGACGAATCTCTTCAACCATGGCACTGGCAGCACGGCCAACACTGGTCATGGTCATTGCGCCCATGAAGAATGGCAGAGTACCACCAATCAGCAGGCCAATAACAACCATTGGATTAATCAGGTTGATAACTTCAAGTCCAACCGTAGTTGCATAAGCAGAGAACAGTGCTAATGCGGTCAGAGCAGCAGAACCGATTGCAAAACCCTTACCGATCGCAGCTGTAGTATTACCAATTGCATCGAGACCATCGGTAATTTTCCGGACATCAGGACCAAGACCTGCCATCTCTGAAATACCGCCAGCATTGTCGGCAATTGGACCGTAAGCATCAACGGTCATAGTTACACCAACAGTCGCCAACATGCCAACTGCAGCAATACCAATACCGTAGAGGCCAGCACAGCCGTTGGCAATAAAAATACTGATACAAATAATGACAATTGGCAGAGCCGTCGATTCAAGACCAACAGCCAACCCGTGGATAATGTTAGTAGCTGGACCAGTTTTACTTGCTTCAGCAATTCTGGTAACCGGGGGTTTGGCAGTGTAGTATTCGGTAAGTTGACGAATAGCAATGCCTGCCAGAGTACCAGCTAAAATAGCCCAAAAAATTCCGGTATTAAGGCCGGCGACCTGAATATAAATGAATGCAGCGACCAAGAATCCACCAGCAGCAACAAAAGTGGTGTAGTGGAGCGCTTTGGCTGGATCCATACCCTTAAGCACTCTCATAGAGCCAATGCCGATAAAGGAAAATAACAATCCAATCATTGCCAGAGCTAACGGCAACAACATGGTAGCAGCTTGCACATCGGCACCGACACCAAGCTTAGCCAACAATTCTGGACTAGCAGCGGCTGCGATCGCCATAGTAGCAATGATCGAACCAACATATGATTCAGGAATATCGGCACCCATTCCTGCGGTATCGCCAACACAATCGCCAACATTGTCGGCAATAACCCCAGGGTTACGTGGATCATCTTCAGGGATACCGGCTTCGACTTTACCAACCAGGTCGGCACCAACGTCAGCAGCTTTGGTGTAAATACCGCCGCCAACCCGTGCAAACAGGGCAATGGAAGAAGCACCCATGGCAAAGCCATTGATGTATTTTGCGGTTGCAGGATCACCACCGAAGAAAATAAAAGCGATACCAACACCAACCAAACCCAAAGAAGCAACTGCCAGTCCCATAACGGCACCACCGTTAAAGGAAACTTCCAGTGCCTTAGCTTGTCCATGCGCACGAGCCGCTTCTGTGGTTCTGACATTGGCTCTGGTTGCCGCTTTCATACCGATAAAGCCACAAGTCATTGAACAGACAGCACCACCAAGAAAGGCAAGTGCGGTCTGAATGCTCATCGCAATGGCAATCAAAACAAATACTACAACAATGAAGATAGCTAAAACCCGGTACTCACGGCCAAGAAAAGCCATTGCACCCGCATGGATATCATCGGAAATCTCACGCATCTTCTCATTACCGACCGGCTGTGCCTTTACAATTCTGTAAAGGACAATAGCGATCACAAATCCGATTGCTCCAAGAATAGGAGCCCACATTTGTAGTTGCATCTGTTCCATACCTCTCTGTTTGTTTAATAGTTTAGTGTTTACAACTCATCGAGCAAATTATAACTGTTAAAAACATTCATCGCTTCTATTGCCCCATCAGCTAATATTTTTTCCACTGTCGCTACAGCAGTATCAAGTAGCTGTGGTAGCAACTTTTGTTCATTGGTAGAAAATCGATTCAACACATGCCCGGTTACGTTGCCCAGCTCTGGTCGACCGATACCAATCCGTAGACGGATAAAATCTTTACGCCCCACCACCGCAACAATATCCCGTAAGCCATTATGACCACCGTGACCGCCATCGGTTTTAATCCGCAAGCGCCCAAAAGGGAGATCCAGATCATCATAAACCACAATTAAATCCCCCGAAGAAACTCCGAGGGATTTATAAGCGGCATTGACACTTGATCCACTGCAATTCATAAATGTCTGCGGCAGCAGGATGGTTGTTTCCTGAGTTGCGACCCTGCCAACTCCGTAAACACCCTGATAACCTTTTTTCTTCAACGCAATCCGGTTACAACTGGCAACCTGTTCAGCTACCATAAAGCCAATGTTGTGCCGGGTTGCACAATATTTTGAGCCGGGGTTTCCTAACCCTACCAGTAATTTCACGTCAATAATCGGTCGCAAAGATTACTCAGCGGCAGGAGCCTCTTCTCCTTCAGCAACTTCAGCAACTTCACCCTCTTCTTCGTCGGAAACAATTTCCTCTACCTTGATGATACTCAAGGTAATAACGGTAAAGTTGACATCGTGAACCAACTCAACACCTTCAGGAGCAGTCACTTCTTCGATATGGATAGTGTCACCAATTTCCAGTGCAGTCACATCAATATCAACCGCTTGAGGAACCTGGGTTGGCAAACATAGAACCTCAAGTTCAGTCCGTACCAACTGTAACGAACCGCCCTCTTTCTGACCAGCTGCAGTACCAATTACATTTACCGGCACCATAAAAGCTGACTTTTCGGTAAGATTGATAGCGTAGAAATCAGCGCTGATCATATCTCGCCGAAGCGGATGAATATCGGCATTTTTCAAAACCACAACTTTACCATCAAGGGCATCAACACCCTTAAGGGTAATCAGAGTATTCATCCCAGCTTCGCCAGAGATTGCCACTTCAACATCTTTAGGGTCGACAATTATAGCGGTAGCCTCGATATCTTTGCCATAAACAACCGCTGGCAACTTGCCCAAAGCCCTTAGTTTACGAGCAACGCCCTTGCCACTTGTTTCACGATTTTCAATATTTAATTCTACTTGAGCCATCTATCTATCCTCCATCGAAAAGATAATAATTTCGTTTATACAAACAGTGAGCTGACCGATTCAGCATTATGGGTGCGACGAATCGCTTCCGCCAACAAATGACTGACCGACAAACTAGTTAGCGTATCGCATTGATCAAGTTTATTCTGGGTGGGAATCGTATCGGTAATAAATACTTTTTTGAGAGCACTATCGCTAATACGTTGCAATGCCGGCCCGGAAAGTACCGCATGAGTTGCGCAAGCATACACGTCAGCTGCACCCTGCTGCTGTAGAGCATTGGCGGCAGCACAAAGGGTTCCGGCAGTATCGATCATATCATCGATAATAACGCAGTTTTTTCCCTCAACATCACCGATAATATGCATAACCTCAGAAACATTTGGGCCACTTCGACGCTTATCAATAATCGCTAAACCGGCATTAAGGCGCTTGGCAAATGCCCGGGCACGTTCGGTACCGCCAGCATCAGGCGATACAACGATCAAATCACCAAAACCTTGCCGTCTGATTTCATCCAACATAACCGGGGCAGCATAAAGATGGTCAACCGGGATATCAAAGAATCCCTGTATCTGTCCAGCATGCAGATCCATAGTCAAAAGACGGTCGATCCCGGCAACCGACATTAAATCGGCAACCAACTTTGCTGTTATCGGTGCCCGTGGTGCAACCTTACGATCCTGACGGGCATAACCAAAATATGGCACAACCGCATTGATCCGAGCAGCTGATGCCCGTTTAAGAGCATCTACCATAACCAGCAGTTCCATCAGATTATGATTGGCTGGGGACGAGGTAGACTGGATAACATAAACATCCCGGCCACGCACATTGTCACCAATTTCTACCTGTATCTCACCATCAGAAAACGTTTTAACCTGGGCATTCCCTAGCTCAACATTCAAGTGCTTACAGATGTCATTAGCTAACGGTTGATTCGAGTTACCGGCAAAAATTTTCATCATCCCCACAGAGTAAATACCTTTTTGGCTGGAATGAATGCAAAATGGTTGAATCGTGCCAGCTGCACAACTCAACCAACCATGACTTACTAACTACCTGATATTAAGTCAGCGCTCGCTCCGCTTCGATCCCATTCGAGATCGGTTTTATATTGTGGCTGGGGCGGCAGGGATCGAACCTGCGAATGCTGGAATCAAAATCCAGTGCCTTACCGCTTGGCGACGCCCCATTAAACTATCTACCGAAACCTTAAACAGCAATGCCAATCATTCGTGCTGAATAAAGTTTTTAAAATTGTCCTTCAAACCGGCGGGTTTTACCCGACTTCGATACCGCTGTCAACCTACAAATTGTCAGTATCAATTAAATCGGTCGCACCGGACACACCAACCAGTCGCTATCGACGGTCAATATTTCTGCTGCCTTACTTGCCGCAGTAAAATCTGGATACACGCCGAAAACTGTTGCCCCGCTACCAGACATCAATGCGCCAAGCGCACCAGAATCTAATAGCCGTTGCTTTATTGCTGCAATAATTGGAAATCGCGGCAAAGTAACTGTTTCCAGGTCGTTATGCAAAGCAGCGCAGAGGTCTTCACCCGTCACTACTGAAAACCTCGGAAGGTTAGCTAGTTCCCCCCCTTTTGTCAACTGTAAACTTTGGTAAACCTCGGCAGTAGAAACAGCTATACCGGGGTTAACCAATAGATATGCCACCTGCGGCAAAACCGACAGTGGTTCCAGCTTGATACCGATTCCAGTTGCCCAGGCAGGACGCTGGAAAATAAAAAAAGGGACATCTGCCCCCAACTTACTGCCTATTTCAATTAACTGGTCAAAATCCAGTTCAACTTCAAGCAATTTTGACAGCCCAAACAAAACCGTCGCCGCATCTGAAGAGCCACCACCTAGGCCAGCAGCGATAGGAATATGCTTGGTTATTTCGATATCAACACCAACATCAAGACCGACCTTATCAAGCAAAAGGCGAGCCGCTCGCGACGCAATATTATCCTCTCCTGCAGGAAGATCTAATCCGGCACATGACACTCGTATTCCAACCGGCCCGCCAATTTCGATACTTATATCATCACATAAATCTACTCGCTGCATCGCCATAGCTAGTTCATGATAGCCACTCTCAAGACGACCAAGTACATGCAAACAGAGATTGATTTTAGCCGGAGCCTTATATGTTTTTTGCAACTTTTTTGTATTCATTTCCTGTTTACCCGCAAACAATTCATTTGTTGAAGACAACAAAATATTCCCGACGCCCTCAAGATTCAACTAAAAAAGGCGTGTTGGAAGGCATAGGTATTATGTAACAAAAATACCCTCATGGAGACTATCAAAACTAATACCAGAGAATCACGCCCCACAATAAAATGGCGATTCATAACCACATGCGGCTAAATTTAGCCACAGCAGAAGCTCGCAAAGCAAAAATGATTGGGCTAAGCCGCAAAGCCATTCCCACACAGACACTGGGTATTTATAAAAAAATAACATTATTTTAAAAATGGCATTATCCTTGCGACATAAAGCGTTTTTTCATTGCCAACTTTAGCAAAAAAACAGCAATCTAAAACATTGGTGTCGTAATTCGGCTATAATATTTCCAAACGAACCACTAACCCATACCAAGGAGAATGGAAAAATGAAACAAGTTGTTAAAATTTTGTCCCTGCTTACCGTAGCAGCCGTTGCCTTCAGTGCCCCAGCTTTCGCCAAAGATCGTATTATTTTTGGTGGTGGTCCTGCCGGTGGTACTTTCCAAACTGTTGCTAACGCTATTCAGGTTTACAAGCCGGTCAAGGCAATGGAATCATTTGTAGTTAAAGCTCAATCTTCAGCAGGTTCGGTAGAAAACTTGCGTAAAGTAAACGCTGGTAAAATGGATTTTGCTACTGTTTATTCCGGTCATGTCTACCTCGGTGCTAATGGCATGATGAAAAACGATCCTAACAAATACGACAGCGTTCGTGCCGTAGCATTTTTGTATGGTGCTCCTGCGCAACTGGTTGTTAAAAAAGGTTCTGGCATTAAATCGGTTAAAGATCTCGCCGGTAAAAAAGTTGGTGTTGGTAACGCCGGTTCTGGTGCATTCGCCAACTGCGATCTCTTCTTCAATCACATGGGCGTCTGGGACAAAATTGAGCGCAATGCCATGGGTTACAACGATGCGGCCGCTGCTTTCGGTAACAACCAACTGGATGCCTTCTGGCTCTTTACTGCCTTCCCATCTGGCGCTGTTATCATGGCTGCCCAGACCAACGATATTGAAATGGTCAATTTAGGTGCCGATGCTGAAGCTTCTGGTTTCTTCAAAAAATATCCTTACTTCGCCAAAATCACTGTTCCAGGCGGAACTTACAAAGGTGTTGACACCGACACTCCAGCATTTCAGGATTCCGCTCTTTGGGTTGCCAACAAAGATGTTTCTGATGACGTAGTTTACAAGCTTCTGACCGCAGTCTTCACCGATGAAGGTCTGGCACATATGGTTTCACAGAAAAAAACCTTCAAGGCCATGTCAGTTGCAAAAGGTGCTGATGGCATCGTAACTCCAATGCATCCAGGTGCTATCAAATTCTGGAAAGAGAAAGGCGTTCTCTAAGCCCTTCTGCTTGAGTACCCTTCTTCGGGGCAGGATTTTGCATCCTGCCCCGAAGTTTTTATTTACTAAGGAACAGGACATAGTGAACAAACCAATACAATCATTGTTCATTATCTCGTATTCCCCAGTTACAATCTGTAATTCTAACCAATCAGAGGTTCCCCGTGTATAAAGATCTAAATCGAATTGAGCAAATCCTTTTTGATGTCTGTGCCCTCTTCCTACTACTATTTTACTCCTATGCGGCAGTAGTATCTCCAGCAGCGACCCAATATCATCGCGGAATTTACGTTATTATCACCTATGTGCTGGTGTTTTTAGTATACAAATCCAAATCAACCCTGATGCGGATTGTCGATTACCTCCTGATCAGTGCTTCAATTGTCACCCTCAGCTACTGGATCTACAATTTTGAAGCCATCAATTACCGCACCGGTATAGAAACCAAACTCGACACCGCCATTGCCATGGTTGGTGTCCTGATAAGTATCGAACTTGCACGACGTGTGGTTGGCCCTGTCTTCGTCGTTATTGGCGTCGTTATGCTTACCTACGGTGTCTACGGTGATTATGCGCCAGACCTTTTCTCCCATGCAGGAGCTAGTTTCCCGGAGCTATGTGTATCTATTTTTTATAAAAGTGATGGGATCTTTGGCATTATGGCCAATGTACTTGCCACCTATATTATCCTGTTTGTCCTGTTCGGAGCTTTTTTGGAGAAATGTGGTGCCCAGAAATTTTTCATCGACTTTCCGCTGGCAGCCGTTGGCCATAAAGTTGGAGGACCGGGAAAAGTTGCGGTCATCGCTTCTGGCCTGTTTGGCTCCATCTCCGGCAGTGCAATAGCAAATGTCGTTTCCACCGGCGCTTTCACCATCCCAATGATGAAAAAGGCTGGATTTAAACCTCACATTGCCGGCGGCATTGAACCAGCAGCTTCAATTGGTGGTATGTTCATGCCCCCAATCATGGGTGCTGGTGGCTTCATCATGGCCGAATTGACCGGACTCCCCTATTCGCGAATCATGCTTGTTGCCCTGTTCCCAGCCTTCATGTATTTTTTCAGCGTTTTTGTTATGGTTCACTACGTTGCCAAAAAAGATGGTGTTATCGGTGAGAAATCGGAACACAGTGCCATGGAGATCTTCAAAAAAGAGTGGTACTACACCATTCCGTTGGTAACAATTACCATCTTCATGCTTTACGGTTACTCCCCCGGCTACTCTGCTATCCTCGGTTTAATCTCCTGTATTGCCATTTCATGGGTACGGAAAGAGACGCGTATGGGTGCCAAAGAATTCCTTGAAGCTGCCCGTAACGGTACCGAAAGTAGTTTAAAAATCGGGGCAACCGTTGGTGTTATCGGCATCATCATCGGCGTTCTGACCTACAGTGGTCTGGTTTTAACCTTTGCCGATATCGTCATTGACCTTGCTGGCGGTTCACTGGTCATGACCATCCTGCTGATTGCGTTAGCCTCGCTGGTGCTAGGGATGGGTGTTCCCGTAACCGCAGCATATTTAATTACCGCAGTCGTGGCGGTGCCAGCTTTGACTCACTTAGGCGTCAACGAACTGGCTTCCCATATGATCGTTTATTGGTTGTCACAGGATTCGAACATTACGCCGCCGGTCTGCATAGCTGCATTTGCCGGCGCGACAATTGCCAAAGCGAACATGTGGAAAACTGCTTTTTCAGCTTTCAAATTTGCCAAGTTTCTCTATCTTGGACCGTTGCTGTTTGGTTTCGTCCCCGGTTTTTCTCTCGATGGTTCATCAACCGACATCATTAAAGCTTTTGTTTTCATTTTCTTTGGTACCTGGCTCTACTCCTACATTCTCAGTGGTATCTGGATTCAAACCTGGTTAGGCTTTGGCAAAAACAAAGCGGCATAAAGTTAATAACAAAAAAAGACCTCTCAGAAATTGAGAGGTCTTTTTTGTTGCCAGTTTAGGTTTATTTTTTTTATTCAACTATCTAATTCATACTTTTCTAATTTATAGCGTAATGTGCCTCTGGGAACATTAAGTACCCGGGCGGTCTTAGCGACATTGCCACCACTGATCCGAAATGCCTTACTGACCAGTTCTTTTTCTACCCGGGCAATAACATCATCCAAAACAATCCCTTCCGGGGGTATTTCACAATCAAATGGCATCTCACTTTGCGGCACCTCACCCCAAATTTCACGCGGCAAGTGCTCAGGCAAAATCTGTTCAACATTGTGCATAATACAGATTCGTTCAACCACATTGCGTAATTCCCGCACATTTCCCGGCCAATGATAGCGCATCATCAGATCGATAGTTTCCCGGCTGAATCCGCGCATCAGTTTATTGAATTCTTTACTAAAGCGCTGGAGAAAATATTCGAGCAAAATTGGAATATCTTCGTGACGCTCACGTAACGGCGGGATATGGATAGGAAAGACATTTAAACGGTAAAACAAATCCTCCCGGAAATCTTTACGCTCCAATGCCCCCTTGAGATCGGCATTAGTAGCAGCAATAATTCTGACATTAATATCGATATTCCGATTACCACCGAGACGACGGATTTTGCGATCTTCAAGGACCCGCAACAATTTAACTTGCAGGTTTAAGTCCATCTCGCCGATTTCATCGAGAAAAACCGAACCGGTATCGGCCTCTTCAAACAAACCTATTTTACGATTTTTTGCATCGGTAAAAGCACCACGTTCATGTCCAAACAGTTCAGTTTCCAACAAGTTAAATGGTAACGATCCGCAATTTATTTCGATAAAAGGTCGCTCCTTGCGGGGGGACAAATTGTGAATCGCCTGCGCCACCAATTCTTTGCCAGTACCACTATCACCAGTAATCAGCACGGTAGCTTTTTCATGCTTGGCAACTTCCCTAATTTGTTGGAAAATCTGCATTAATGCCGGGCTGTTACCAACCATATTGATACCATCGGCATCGCGAGAAAGGCGCTTTACTTTACGGCGTAAATTTTGGGTTTCTAATGCTAATTTTACGATAAGATGGATAGCATCGGCCTTGAACGGCTTTTTGATATAGTCGTAAGCACCAATTTTCAACGCCTCAACGGCACTTTCGACCGTACCGTAGCCGGTAATGATAATTACCAAAATTTCCGGATCTACTTCCCGCATCGCCCGTAACACATCCAAACCGCTACTACTGCCTAGATTTAGATCGAGCAAAACCAAACTAATCTCTTCAGCAGCAACAATATTAATCGCCTCATCGGGTGAATCAGTTGAAATTGGCAGATAACCATCCTTACTAATCAGCCGCTCCAAGTTTTCGCGAATGAAGGCTTCGTCATCAACTATAAGTATTTTTTCCATCTAACTTACTCCCTAAACTTCAATCCTATTCAACCACTGCTCACGCCAGTTTTAGCGGCAAAGATACTACCACGGTAGTCCCGACACCTACCTCACTATCAACATAAATCTCCCCCCCCCTATCGGAGATAATATTATAACTTATCGCTAAACCCAAGCCAGTTCCTTGTCCTTTACTGGTAAAAAATGGTTCGAAAATCAAAGGTAATTTGTCAGCAGGAATCCCCACACCGCTATCAATAATATGCAGCAAAATCGCAGTGCCGCTGGTCTCAACATTAACTGCTAACGTCCCACCATCGGGCATCGCCTCCATGGCATTATTTAAAAGATTCAACAAAACCTGCTTTAAGCGATCGGCATCCAAAATAATTGGGGGGAGGTTTTCAGCTATAGTTTCGGTTAACGTAATCTTTTGCCGCTGACACTGTTTACGGGTCAACAATAGAGAATCGGCAACAACATCACTAATGGCAACCTGAGACAATTTAGGCTCCGGTTGAGCAGAAAAATGGAGCATCTCATTGACCAGCGTTTCAAGCCGTTCAATCTCACCTAACGCCTGCCGAATTAACAGTTGGTCTGGTTCGTTACCTAACAATCGATCATGCAGTTCATCCAACAGCAAACTGACACCGGTCAGGGGATTACGAACTTCGTGGGCAATTCCGGCTGACATTCTCCCCAATGAGGCCAACCGATCCATCCGTGCCATCTGCTGGCGCAGATTAACCCGCTCGGTCAAATCTTCAATGGTCAGCAACCACCCTTCCTGCTGCCGAAAACTAAGTGGAAACATCGCCATACGATAGGTCAGTGTTCGACCGTTTCTTTCCAGCGGCACATACTCTCGAAACTGGCTTTTATCACCAGCGACACTGGCTAAAAACCAGCGGTCGAGAACTTCGTGCAACTCCGGCCAACTAGCTAATAATTTTTTCCAGCTGCAATCTGAGCCGGGACGCTCAATTGCCAATATCCGACAAGCAGAACCATTAACAGATGTCACCTTACTGGCGGCATCAAAAGTAAGTAACCCGGTTTCGATATTCTCAAAAACAGTTTCTTTAAAATTTCGCTCCCGAATGATCTCTTTCCGTGATCGCCGTAATGCTTGTAACGTCTTCATTAAGCGATTACGCCGGTTATTAAGTTCGGCAACCATAGTATTGAAAGAATCGGCTAATTCACCAACTTCATCATCAGAGACAATTTTAACTTCGGGGGACAAATTGCCGCGAATCATGCGCCGGGTTCCTTCTGTCAATAGCAGGAGGGGACGAACAATGCTATCGGACAATAGGTATGCTGTTGCGACCACAAACATAACGGTCAAAGAGATTACCAGCCACGATTGCTTCAAATATTCATCTATCTGCTCCCTGATAAGGAGGGAGGTTGCAACTGCGGGCTGATGAAATTGATCAATTTCGGCACCAATGGTAATACCGCCAAAGACATTATGCCCCCGATATACCCCGGCACCATAGGGTATAGGCGCATAAGCCATTATTTTGTTTGAACCACCGATATTGATGGTTTCAACCACCCCCGATTCGCCCCGCAATACTGCCTCGGCGACCAGAGGGTAATTTGGATGGATGAAGTCAGCGGCAAACAGATTAAACGGAATCCGTCCCGCCTTAATGTCTTGCTCCGAAGTAGCTTGACTGTAAGCCGGCACCAACGAGCCATCGGGATCATAACCACGGATATCCCAGTATTTAGGATGAGCTATCATCCACCCCTGATCGTCAAACATAAAAGCGTAATTAGCACTCGAATATGACGGCGAAACGACATCATCATCCCAAACCGGAGAAATGTGCTGGGTATATTCCATCAAATGGCGGTGATCCAGGGTGAGAACTACGACTCCTTGAAGCTTACCATTACGCCGAATCGGGGTAGCAAACCGAATCACACCACGGTATGGCGTCCCCTGCACTGCCTCCAGAGAACCCTGACGCTGATCGTCGCGACCAACATACCAACCGTGGAGTCGCGAGACCCAGACTTGGCCGACATCGAGCTTTTTCGCCTGTCGAAAGTAGACCTCATTTTTGTAGGTTGTCTGCTCTGGAACGGAAACATTCCGATATTGTACTGATGGTTGGCCGTCAACAATGCGCAACCGTTCCTGCCCATTCCTATCAACATACGCTAACTCACTGTAAAGAAAGGCAGTTTCACGAATTTCGACGGGCGCATTATTACGGTCCTGACGATACCAGAGTTGCCGTAGATGACCCTGACAAAAATCTTGATAAATTTCCTCAGATGGAGTCAGCAACGACAAATCAAGCAGATCGCCCTCAACCTCACGCAAGAATGCGGCAACCTGAGCCGCAACCATCTGGGCTCGACTTTCAAGCGCTTTGGTAGCTTGATTATCAAAGGCAGCGGTAGTTTGCTGCCGCAACAGGTCTTCAACCAAGCGTAAACTGTGTTGAGAATTAAACAGCAGTAGTCCCAAGGGCGCCAATGATAACAACAACAATGCACCGAGAACTTTTTTATGCAAATTGAAACGAAACATGCTGCAGATTATAGACGAGTTTTTGACTGGAGCATAGTTAATCTAAGTAGATAGGTAGATTTCATCACGGCAGGACGACAAAGATTTCAACAAACCCCACAACGTTTGCATCCCGGCACACAGGCAGGTGTCGTTACCTCCCGTTGCGCCAACTGATATTCATGCCACAGATACTCGCGAGTGACCCCTTGATCGATTATTTCCCATGGAAATTGTTCCGCTGGTTCCCGTTCACGGGTGACATAAAATTCTAGCGGCAAGTCGGTTTTTTTACACAGTTGCTTCAGGTTTTGCCCCGCGGCCAGTTCGGGCAAT
>DAOWKG010000220.1 GCA_030639985.1 Desulfuromonadaceae bacterium | reverse complement strand
TATTCGCCATCGATAACAACAACACAAAAAATGTCAGCAACAAGGTCACCAAGTCACTAAAAGTGACTATCCACATGGGTGCTCCGGCGGGTGGACATTTAACCTTTTTTTCCATGAATGTCCCCCTTAACCAAAGTTACTTTGACGCTCTTTGGGTGAAACAAAAGCGTGTAGACGTTGCTCCATCAACCGTGGATTTTCACCTTCAAGAATCGCTTTCATCCCTTCAGTTACCAAAATCTTATTCAATACCTCGCTGGCAGAACGGATTTTAAGTTTTCCAGATATTGGATTAGCAACAACATTAGCAATAACTGCACCGTAAAAAGTGGTTAACAACGCAATTGCCATTGCCGGCCCGATAGAGGAAGGATCACTCATATTCTGCAACATCTGCACCAGTCCGATCAGAGTACCAATCATCCCCATCGCCGGGGAATAAGCCGCAATAGTAGAAAAAATATCGGCCCCCTTTTCGTGTCTTTCGATAACATACTCAATCTCTTTTTCGAGCATATCCTTGAGCGCTTCAGGTTCCTGACCATCAACAGCCATTTGCAACCCTTTAAGGAAAAATTCGTCATCAATCTCACCCATTACCGACTGTAATGACAAAATTCCCTCTTTCCGGGCTTTGCCGGCAAAAGTGATCAGTTTTTCAATTATATCTATTGGTGATTGAGATTTGTTAAAAAAAGCATGCCGAGCAACCCCAAAAGCCCCCATCACTTCCCCTATGGGAAAATGAACCAGAACGGTCCCAATGGTGCCCCCAATAACAATAAGTATCGAAGCGATATCGATAAATATCATCAACGAACCACCCTGCATGATGGCTGAAAGCATCAAACCAAAGGCTGCCAGTAAACCGATAATTGTTGCGAGATCCATATTTGTCCTCTATCCCATTATTATCTAAATAATAGCAGATAAACGGTAGCATCTGAAATTCATAAAATGATTAAACTTAGCATTACCTAACTGTTAAGCAGATTGCGTGCCAGCTATTGAGAATATTAAAATAAAATAAAAACTTAGTAAATTCACATAGTTAAACATACATATCTACCAATAGCCCCGCAACAAAGAATGCCGCCACTGAATATCAGGGCGGCATTCTTTTTCTGTCATGATTTTGACCTATTAAAACTACCGCTTAAGATTGATAACTTCTGCCAACATTTCATCCGTTGTGGTGATAGTTTTAGAGTTAGCGGAAAAACCCCGCTGGGTAGTAATCATTTTGACAAACTCCTGTGCCAAGTCAACGTTTGACAATTCAAGGGCGTTGGTAAAGATACGCCCAACACCGGAACCAACCGTACCGACAACCGGAACCCCGGAGTTGTTACTCTGGGCATACATATTATTACCAATTTTATCTAACGAATTTGGATTGGTGAATTTTGCCAGTCCCAACCGCATCAAGCGGCGCGGGGTACCGTTAGAAAAGTTACCAATAACGTTACCAAACTCATCGACACTCAATTTAACCAAAGTACCGGTACCAAAACCATCCTGCTCTTGCGAAACCACCACTGAAGGGCTGGAATATTGACTGGTTTGCATATCGATATCGACCTGTTGCGTCTGAATGGAACCGTTGATCCAATCGAGAGCACCACCAGTAGTTGTCGCCATAGGTCGTGGGAAAACCGGATCACTGCTGGTATCCCCCGGAATTGTGTACATATCGACACCATCAATGGTAATCAAATCACCGCTAGAATCAAATACCAGGGTACCATTGCCAACAATTTCGAGTTCACCAGGGGTACCACCGGTAACTTCAGAACCATTTACTACCGTATTCCAGGTCCAATTCTGATCGTCAGTTTTGGTAAAATAGGTGGTCATCAGGTGGGTACTGCCCAAACTGTCAAAGACCTGAATCGAAGTAGCATAGTTTGAGGATGCGGTTGGATCGTTGGGATTAAAATAAGGATAAGTGATCGAATCCTGCAGATCTGATATCGCCGCTAAAACCTCTAGGTTGCCAGCATAAGTAACTGCATCGGCGGTAGCTTGTGTAAGTGCCGCAGTTTGCAATGCGGCATTGTCCGGATCAGCAGCCAGGTTGGTATATGCCACATTTGTAACGCCCCCAGCAGCGATAATTTCGGCATCGACACTGTTGGAAGCAGCGGTCGCCCCATTAGGGATGGTAACCGAATCGGAATCGAGGTTGGTATTCAAGTCAACACTTGAAGTCGGCTCCGCTGGGGTAAACGATTGAGTATTAGTCCAAATCGGAGTCAAATCACCGATAGTATTGCCATTTTCGTCCAATTGGAAACCCATCAGGTTGTAGCCTTCGGGGTTAACCAAAAAACCTTCGGCATTAAAGCGAAATGCTCCCGCACGGGTATAATTGTTGGAAGCATTACCGGTTGAGGGATCACTGACGATAAAGAAACCGGCACCCTCAACCGCTAAATCGGTATTGGTCTCGGTATTTTCAAAAGTTCCCTGACTGAAGACATTGTCTACAATCGACAAACCAACCCCCCGACCAACCTGCGAAGTTCCACCTGAACCGGAAATCTGGCTCGAGAGCAAATCACCAAAAATGGCCCGACTAGATTTAAATCCAATCGTATTGGCGTTAGCAATATTATTACCAATAACGCTCATGGCGTTAGCATTAGCATTGAGTCCACTGACTCCACTGTATAAAGAACTGGATACACCCATTTTGTCACTCCTTGTTTGAAAGCCGCGTCAATCAGTCGGCGGCTTGCGAACCTCCTCCAAGAGGACCGGTTCGGTTAGGCAATAACTGCACTGTCAATATTTGTAAAAACGTTATTCTTTAATTGTTGCCGGTCAACCACGGTAATCACCGTATCATTTTTGACACTAACTACCAGTGCCGTATCATCAAGTAGTACCAGCGACTCTTTGCCACCTTTAGCATTAACCTGGGAAACGGCAGATTCCAGTCGTTGCATCTGATTCGGACTGAAGTTAATCCCCCGATTTTCCATCCGTGCGGTTGCATGTTTGGAAAATTTTACCCCACCTGAGTCAATTTTGTTTTGTAGCAGTTGATCAAAGCTACCAACGCCATTGGCTGATCCAGTTTGCTTATTCCGAATCGAACCGGGTGATCGAACCGGGTTAATCGGTTGCGGAAGAATAGTGATATGATCGCTCATAATGAGGTCCCGGCTTTTTCTATCTTACTCATGGCAAAAGTTCCGGCATTGGTTTCTAACTCGGTTGAGATTCCACTCATATCAACCGCTTCGACGCGACCCTTGATAAGACTGTCGGTTTGAACAATTCTATCTTCCTCATCAACCGCCTTGATAACCAATGAATAATCGCCTGGTTCCAAAGGCATGCCAAAATTACTAAGCCCATCCCAATTGATAAAATAATCACCTGGATTGGTTTCATGCCCCGAAATTGTTGCCAAAGTCGATCCGGTTTCACTCAAAACATACATCTTAACGTCGGCAGCTTGGGTCTCGAGACGATAACCTAACTCCATCGATTCACCATTAAAATGGAAGTTTTCGGTCAGTGCTACCACGTCCTGTCCAATCATTCCGAGTGCTGACATGCGTTCCATATCATTACTCATGGTAGTTAAACTACCTAGATTTTCATTGATGTTAGTCAGCTGCTCCAATGAGCTAAACTGAGCCAATTGAGCAGTAAATTCGGTGGCATCCTGTGGATTCATCGGATCCTGATTCTGCAACTGAGCAACCAGTAGCATGAGGAAATCATCCTTTCCCATAGCATCGTCTTTAGATTCAATCTTACTCACTGGATTAGTATATCCGGTGTCGATTCCGCTAATTGTTGACATTTATTTGGTCTCCTTTCTAATTATTTTAAACGTGAAGGCTGATGCCTCCGCCACCATTCTGGATCAGGTGGGCTAAGGGAATATTTAACTCTTCTGCTTCGACATTCACTGGCTGCCGGTCAGACCGCTGCTGTGAACCGTCCTGC
The DNA here is from genome assembly GCA_030639985.1 of Desulfuromonadaceae bacterium. GTDB lineage: Bacteria > Desulfobacterota > Desulfuromonadia > Desulfuromonadales > Geopsychrobacteraceae > Desulfuromusa. The sequence continues at coordinate 507 of DAOWKG010000220.1, read as the reverse complement.
TGCTGTTGCGCCAGATTATCAAATTGACTTTGCTGATCATGATTTTCATCAATACTTACCTGAAACTGATCAATTTTCAGCCCCTGCTCCGCTAAAGCACTGCGAAGTTGTGGCAGGTTCCGTTCCAACACTTCCCGAACCTGTTGCGTCTGAGCGTGGAGATTGGCACGAACCCGATCCCCTTCAATGGTCAATTCAAGTTTCAATGAGCCCAACTCAGCTGGTTGTAACCGGAGCACCATTCGACCCGATTCACCGTTAACACTCCCCGAAAGTTGCGTCACTACCTGGTCAAAAATCTGACCTTCGGTCACCTGTTGGCCACTTGGCAACTGGACAATCTGGGTTTGTGGCATTGCACGATTAACTTCTGCCCCTTGAACTGGCCCTTGTTGCAGATTACCAGGAGCTTGTTGCATCAAGTTTTCCACCATCTGCTTAACGTTAGTGGTTGCCGGTTGACTAATCTCAAGCGTCGGCGTTGATTCCCCCATTTCTTCGGCTAGT
>DAOWKG010000162.1 GCA_030639985.1 Desulfuromonadaceae bacterium | reverse complement strand
TTTCTTGGGACATTAGTTTCGTTAGCCCTTTATTCCTGCCCCGATTAAGTCAACCGGCCTACATCTGTTATAATATAGCAATGAGACGAGGACAACCGGACCGGGGTAAACATTTTTTGCAATTGGTCGCAGTTTTTATGCTGCTGCTGCTGCTCTGTGGCTGCGTCAGTCACAGCCATTGGACCTGGCAGCATCCCGATAAGCAGAGCGAGCTGCAACTGCTTAAAGATCGAAAAGATTGTCGTGACCTGGCCTGGGCAGAAGTAGCACAAGTCAATTATTTCTACGATTTTTACGATAGGTATGCCTTCCCTTTTTATGACCCTTACTATCACAATAGATTCTATCCGCTCCATTTTCATGGATACTACCATTACCAATTTTTTCAACGGCAGGAAGATTTAGAGCGATTTTTTCGGATCTGCATGAAAGCCAAAGGTTGGCAGCGGGTCAAAATAGAAACAGAAGCGCAGTAATCTTCTTTGGAATTGTTGGTCCTCTTATTGACTTACCAAATTGTAAAATAAGAGAGCAGTTTTGCGCTGCCGGTAGAATTGACAGTTCGAGAATCAGCGATAAGCTAAAGATATGCGTAAAACAGTGCTTTTTACAATCTTTGTCTTAATCCTGTTTGCCGGATTTCCTGTCTGCAATGGTTGTGCTTCTGAGACAACCATTCGTTACTTGAATATTGCCTCCTCCATCAACCCGGTAGTTGCTTCGTTTGTCACCGAGCAGATCAAAATTGCCAACCAGAATGTCGAACGGGCTATCCTGATTCAACTCGATACTCCCGGTGGGCTGGACACTGCCATGCGTAACATCATTCAAGCAGAGTTAAACTCGAGGATACCGGTGGTTGTTTATGTTGCCCCACCGGGGGGACGTGCCGCCTCGGCGGGGACCCTTATTGCACTGGCAGCAGATTTTGCCGTTATGGCTCCAGGCACCAATATCGGCGCAGCTCATCCGGTTGCTATCGGTGTGGTTAATCAACCCGATAGTGCCATGATGGAAAAGGTTTTAAATGATGCTGCTGCCTATGCCAGAAGTCTGGCACAAAAACGGGGCCGCAATCAGGACTGGGTGGAACGGGCGGTTCGTGAAAGCGTCTCTATCTCTGCGCAAGAAGCATTGGCTCTATCGGTCATCGATCTGATCGCTGCTAACACCGAAACCTTGCTGCAGCAACTGGATGGCTCCAAGTATATCCGTGATGGTGAAACTCGAATATTTTACGCCACCGATGCCATCCTCGAGCAGGTAGCGATGAACTGGCGGCAGAAAATTCTTAATGCTGTCAGTAATCCCAATATCGCTTATCTGCTGCTGATGCTTGGAATCATTGGCATCTTTTTTGAAATTTCCCAGCCCGGTGTTGTCCTGCCAGGAGCAATCGGTGCCATTGCACTTCTGCTGGCACTGTTTGCTTTTTCATCCCTGCCAATTAATTATGTTGGTGTTTTGCTGATTCTGCTTGCTGTTGTGCTGTTTATCCTCGAAGTGACGGTTGTTTCTTACGGCATGCTCACAGTTGCCGGGCTCATCGCCATGGCGTTGGGTTCTTTGATGCTGATCGACAGCAGCGAACCCTATTTACAAATTTCCTGGGCAGTGATTGCTGCCACGGTGACGGTTTGTGGCGGATTTTTCCTGATCGCTACCGGAATGGTTATTAGAACGCAACGTCGACCAGTTACCTCCGGACCGGAGGGGATGGTGGGAGAAGTTGGTGAAGCCATTGAACCGATTGATGGCAAAGGTCGAGTTTTTGTCCATGGCGAGTTCTGGCAGGCCTGTTCCGATCAGCCGATACCAACAGGAGCAGGTATCGAAATTATTCAGGTTATGGATGGCCTGAGATTGAAAGTCAAAGAAGTTGAGAATGTTAGCTCGAATGAGACAGCCAAGCAAGAGGAGGATTAGCTATGTTTGGATTGGGAATTGGATTTTTCTGGATTATTGCACTGGCCTTTGTGGTGATTATTATTGCAGCGTCTATCCGGATTCTCCTCGAATATGAGCGCGGGGTGGTTTTTCGTCTGGGACGATTTGCCGGGGTCAAGGGGCCGGGCCTGAAGTTCATTATCCCGATTGTTGATCAGATGACCAAGGTTAACATGCGCACAATTGCCATGGATGTCCCCCCACAAGACATCATTACTCGCGACAATGTTTCAATCCAGGTAAATGCAGTACTGTATTTTCGTGTGGTTAAACCTGAAAAAGCCCTGATTGAGGTCGACAATTATCTTTATGCTACCAGCCAACTCGCCCAGACCTCATTGCGCTCAGTGCTCGGTCAGGTGGAATTGGACGACCTGCTTGGCCAGCGAGAAAAAATCAATCACAATTTGCAGGAAATTCTTGATCGCCAGACCGATCCATGGGGAGTGAAGGTCTCTAATGTTGAAGTTAAGCATGTTGATTTGCCAAAAGAGATGCAGCGAGCTATGGCGCGTCAGGCAGAAGCGGAACGGGAGCGGCGTGCAAAAGTTATTCATGCGGAGGGAGAATTTCAGGCATCGTCTACCCTGGCAAAGGCAGCGAAGCAAATTTCCGCCGAACCTGGAGCGCTGCAACTACGTTTTTTACAGACCATGACAGAAATTGCTGCGGAAAAGAATTCAACGATTCTCTTTCCCATGCCACTGGACCTGTTGAAACCATTTCTGGCCGAAGATAAAGAGAGAAAATAGTGAAATAAGCTAATTTGAACCTGACATCAGCACCAGTTTTTTTTGGGGGGGGGAATATGGCCGGCTATGGTTTAAGGGGTCAATTAGTTGATTACTGCTCCTGTATTACGCCAATAATCGGGTACACCGATCTGGAAATTAGCAATGGGCGGGACTCACTGACAAAATATATTGCTTCCCCATAATCACTATTTAGTCAAACCAAGATGGCTCAATCTGTTCCATGGGTTTGTATGTCGGTGCGGCTGCCGTGTTGCAGTCTGCCGACGATGAGAACAAGAACAAAGGGTCACATCTCACCCCTCAATTATTTTGATTTGAGTTTTTCTATCCGCTGCACATCATGCAGTAATTATCCTTGCGTTTGCGGTGATTAAACGTCATAACCTCCTTAAGTAGTGCAGAGATTATATGTATATCCACCAACAAGAACAATGGACAAACTTTTGTTGGGATCAAAGCCTGGAGAACCTGAATGATTGAAAAAATAAACAGAAAACGTCCCGAATTATTGTTACCTGCCGGGGATATGCAAAAGCTGAAAACGGCAATTCGATTTGGTGCCGATGCGGTTTATTTGGGTACTGCCGATTTTGGATTGCGGGCGCATGCCGGTAACTTTGATATTGACCAATTACGCATTGCCCGCCAATTAACCCGTGATGCTGGGGTTGCCCTCTATCTCACCCTCAATGCCTCTTTACGGCCAGCCGAGTTCGCCGCTTTGGAGCAGTTACTTGAAGAGTTGAAACCGCTTGATTTGGATGCCTACATTATTGCCGATCCGGGAGTTTTAGCGATAATTCGGCGGGTCGACCCGCAGCGTTCGATCCACCTTTCTACCCAGAGTAACAGTTGTAATCCACAAACCGCTGAATTTTGGCGCAG
>DAOWKG010000139.1 GCA_030639985.1 Desulfuromonadaceae bacterium | reverse complement strand
TACTACCAACTCGGTGCGTAAATCACCCTGACCACTACGCTTGATTCTGGCAGCGGCATAGCTTTCTGGCAGGACAATAAAAAACCGCTCAATTATCCCTTGAGACTGTAGCCGTTCAGCTTCATTACGGGCATTGTCGTAGTGCTTATGGTTGCCAAAACGGACTTTATACAGCCCCGATTTATGCCGGAAATAGTAAGCATCAATACCACGCGCTGCGAGCAATCGCTCCAAGCGTACGGCATTATCGAGTTGTTTAAAGGCACCTACTTGGACAGAAAAACCCATCGTTGCCAATGAGTCTACTGCCACCGCAGTTTTGTCTAAAATTAGCGCAATTGGATCGGGGGGAGGAGCAGGCAAAACTACCGGGCGAGATGGGGGAGCACAAGAGCAGAAAAAGACTATTCCGGCAGCATAAATAAACAGGAGAAAATATCGACACATCAATTTAAAATCTGTTCCCGCAAGGTCTGGCAGTTGGCCTTAATAGCAATCAGCTCTTAATTAACCGTCATTAGCGCCTAACAAAAGATCATATTCAGTAACATGAAGCAACAATATTTCCCGAACTTCTTCGACAAATTTTTGGCCATCATATTTGCCATCTTTCCAATCTGCCAGCTTTGATTCCAGAGCCTGAGTCAACCGGGCATGTTCGAACTTATGATCTTCGGGAAATTCATGTCCCATCGCAGCAATAATTTCTTCTTCATTAACAAAATGCTTGATTAAGCCATTGATGATTTGGGGCAGATAAAAAGTGGGAACCCGACCGGAAGAATAAAGTCGCAACATGGTATCAATATTGTAGTGATCCAGATCAATTTCGATAATTCCCACCTTAACTGAACTGTATAACATAGACCATCCCCCCCATTTAGGTTGTAAGCAGATTTAACCTAATGCTAATTGCGTAACATATTCAGCTGGAAATGTTGCGTAAGCATCCCCTGGAACGATTTTACCACGTCAAACGCCAGTTTCAAACGCCCTTTCTCGACCCGATCCAATGAACCAGGGGAAATAAAGTTGGTTATTTCCCGCCCCGCTGCGGCAGAGTCTACTTGGCCACGCAAGCGGAGAAATGTCAGCAGATTAAAACTGGCTTCAATATCACTCACTTGTTCTTTGCTGAGGATATTTCTCTGCTGCAAAAATGCCAACCGTTCATGGGTTCCACCCCCCAGCATTCCGGCACTGAGTGCGAGAATTTTCACCCCTTCGGTCAAAGCAAAAATCCCCCCTTTTTTTAGATCTACCATCCCCGCAGACTCACCAGTTGACATCGTTTTAATCCGCCCAAACAGTCCCAATGGGGGGGGGAACCGACAAACGTTTTGGGCCATTTTGGCAAGAAAGATAGAATTATCCTCGGCAACCTGAATGATATACTCTTTAAGTTGTTTTTCGAGAGTGCCGTCACCACAGATTACCCGCATATCTGAAAACATACTGAAATTAAGGATATTTTCACCGCTCGGGGTTCCCATCCAGCTCTGAATAGTATTTTTCCAATCGGACAAACTCCGCCGCCAGAACTCATTTTTTGCCATAATACCGCCCGGACACTCCGGCACCCCGATTTCAATCAGTCCATCAATCAGCACCTGTGAAAACGCTTCGATATCCGCTACTTCATCGCTACTGGCATCATCGGCAATAATCATGGCATTATCCTGATCAGTTTTCAGCGTCTGCTCCCGCCGCCCCTCACTTCCTAACACCATGAATGCATTTTTTTTGCCCAGATTCTTGAACCGACCACGCTTCAACAAACCAATCAATTTTTCGGTAATTTGATCATTCAGTAATGAAATCATTTTTACCAGCTCATTGGTACGCACCCCGTTGCGACTGAGAAAGACGACCAGCTGTTCGTTATCCTGATAAACTTTTTTAAGATCGGCAATCGAAGTGGCATCATCAATAGCTTGCAGCAAGCGTTGCGGAGAACGGTTTTGCAACCGGATAATATCCGATTCGTTAATCAGTCCAACCAGTACATTATTGGTATTCACCACCCCGATACGATGAATCCGGTTGCGAGACATCTGATAGAGGACTTCAAACAAGGTGTCATCTTCAAAGACAGAAAGAACCGGCGTAGTCATTACCGTGCTGACTTTGACAACTGCAGGGTCAAGACCACCAGCAATCACCTTGTTGCGTAAATCACGGTCGGTCATTATTCCGATCGGTTGGTTCTCATCATCACAAGCGATCAAGCTGGAAACGCCGTTATCACGCATCTTTCCAGCAGCAATCAGCACCGTGTCATTGATCTTGCAGGTAATCAGATCCCGCTGACAATGGTCTCTAACCAGAAGAAAAAAAGTAGCTTCATCAGACATGGCAACCCCCATAAGAAGATTCTTAATGTAAGATAAGCAAGAGTACCATTTGAGGGCACTAATGGCAAGCAACGATCCCCTGTAACCACCAATAACACACGCGGCATAAAGGATCGTGACACCTCCTCAACTCCCTGCTATCTAATTTTTGCTATAAACATTGCGCGAACCCACCTTGACATACATAGGCAAATCCGCATATACAGTGGAAAAATAAAGGAGACGACAATGACAAAGTTTTTTATCGGGGCACTTTTAGGTATCGTACTGCTGGGCTGTTCCCAAGAACAGGCGCCCACCCCGACCAACCAATCGACAGCAACAGCAACGGCACAACCAGTTGCAACCAACAATAATAGCGCCAATCACCTGCTGGTTCTGTTCATCGATCCAAACGGTGGCCCCTGCCAAATGCAGGAAAGAATCCTTTCCCAGATGGATGCCGAGCTGCAGGGAAAAGTTCTGATCCGGCCAGTCAAAACCACTGTACCTGCCGACATGAATATCTTTTATGCCTACGGCATAAGGGCGTTGCCGGGGATCATTTTAACCGATCTGGAAGGCAAGGAGATCAAACGCCTGCCACCAGGGGTCCAAGATGCCGCAGCAATTCGCAACCTAATCGACCAGATTCCCAGGGGTTGAAACCATGACACCTTTAGATTTAAGTATTACTACCATGGCAATGACACTTTTTGCCGGGATTGCCAGCGTTGCTTCCCCTTGCGTGTTGCCAATTGTCCCGATTGTGGTCACCGGTTCCGACACCGATCACAAACACCGCCCCTTGCTGATCGTTATCGGACTGAGCATCAGTTTTATGGCAATGGGCTTGTTGACCTCATTATTTGGCGGTGCCATCGCCGGAGTGATGCCGGCGCTCGAAAAAGGTGCTGGCGCAATTATCCTGCTGTTTGGCGTATTGATGTTATTTGATATCAACCCGTTTAAAAAGCTGACCATGTTTTCAAATATTCAGGCCGGCAGTAAAGGTCGTTGGTCAGGACTGGTAATGGGGTTAACCCTGGGTCTGGTCTGGATTCCCTGTGTCGGGCCAATGCTGGCAGGGGTACTTACTCTTGTTGCTACCGATGGTCGACTCTCCACCGGCATAATTTTACTCCTCTGTTACTCGATTGGCTTTGCTATTCCAATGTTGCTATTGGGCTATGCTTCCCAAAGGGTACGGCAATGGATCAAACAACTCAATGCGCACCCGCTGGTAACCAGATTTGCCAGCGGTGGTCTATTGATCATCTTTGGTATTTATATACTTACGAAGGGGATGATGGGACTCGGCGGGTTATTCTAGAAGCTGGTCAGATGTTCAATCCTTTGAGGTTCCTATGGCTACCCCAATTCAGATCTATCATGCCCTGCAATCTTATTACGGTTCCCGTGACTGGTGGCCGGCAGAAACCCCGTTCGAGGTAGTAATCGGGGCGATTTTAACCCAGAACACTAACTGGAACAATGTTGAAACCGCTATCACCAGCCTGCGGCAAGCCAACACTTTGACAATTAATGCCATCATGCAATTGTCGCAGCAAGAACTGGAACAATTAATCCGTCCATCGGGTTTTTTTCGCCAGAAAGCGGAACGACTACAACTGTTTTGCCACTACATCCAACAACACTATCAAGGGTGTCTCGACAATTTTTTAGAGAGAGAGATGACTCTGGTGCGGGACGAGCTGCTGACCCTAAAAGGGGTCGGCCCCGAAACTGCCGATTCAATTCTCCTCTATGCCGGGCACCATCCTTCGTTTGTCGTCGATAGTTACACCATGCGGCTCTTCAAACGACTTGGGGTTCTTACTGGAACTGAAAAATATCCACAAGTTAGAGCTCTTTTTATGGCTCAACTGCCAGTTGATGTGCAGCTTTATAATGAATATCATGCCTTGATTGTAAACCACTGCAAAGAGTTCTGCCGTAAACAACCGCAATGCAATAACTGCCCATGTGCCGACATCTGTTTGGAACCCAACAGAAATATTGATAAATTACCGTAATTGCGTTAGTCTCCCGCTTGCTTTACTTGCGTGACGTGGGGCCACTATGGATCAGTATCTTTTTCTATTAAAAAACTTTCTTGGTAACTTGCTGATGCCGGTTCCAGTAACCCTGCTGCTATTATTCTGGGCAGTATTGCTACTCCTGCGGCGCAAAACCCGCTGGTTGGGAATTATCGTTGTCACCCTGGCAACAGCATTGTTGTTCGTCACCAGTTACTCCCCGTTAAGCAACCAGTATATTGCCAAATTTGAAGCCCAGACCCCAGCATACCGCCAAGGCAACAACCATATTGACTATATTGCCGTCCTTGGTAGTTGGCATCAATCGGTCACTAACCAACCGGTCACCAGTGAGCTCAGTCCAACAGCAATTGTCCGATTGGCCGAAGGGATTCGCATCTATCGCCTCAATCCGGGCAGCAAATTGATTTTTACCGGATTTAAAGGAGTGACACCAGATCCGGTTTCTTACCCTGAAAAGCTGCGGGAGCTAGCTGTTGGTCTCGGGGTTCCGGCAACCGACATTATTCTCCTCAAGGGTCCTCAAGATACGGCAGAAGAAGCAAATCTGATCGCTGCCAGCTTTGCCAATACCTCTCTGGTACTGGTCACTACAGCTGTCCACATGCCCCGCGCCATTTATCTGTTTAATAAAGTCGGGCTCGATCCAATTCCGGCGCCAACCGAGCACCTGAGCAAACCGTTTCGTAGTTGGTGGCACTTTCCCACCGGGTCAACCTTGGCAAATGGTGAATACTGGGCACACGAACAGATCGGTTTAATTTGGGCGAAACTGGTTAATAAAGCGGAAGAAACCGCTGCGAACAATTAAATCCAATTGACCAAAACATCACCCTTTTTGCCACAGACATTTGCAGGCTCAATATTTATAAGTAGATCGATAGTTTACGCAGCAAAAAACATATCGCTTCGCGAGCTCCCCCATCCCAACCTTCCCCCATAAAGCGGGGAAGGGGCTAAAGTCCCCTCTCCCCGACTTGTGGTAGAAGGTTAGGGAGAGGGGAAGGTCTTGGTGGCAAATTAGTTGAATTTCTCGCCCGTTTTTGCTAGCTTACACGTTTTTCACCACCCCAATTCATCACCTTCCCTGCGGAGAAGATTTAGCATGGACTATAAAGATAGTTTAAATTTGCCAGTAACCGATTTTCCTATGCGCGGCAACCTCCCCAAACGGGAGCCAGAAATGCTGCAGCACTGGCAAGATATCGACCTTAATCAACAACTTGAAGCGGCAAATAAAGGGGGTAAAAGTTTTATCCTCCACGATGGCCCTCCCTACGCCAATGGCCATCTCCATATGGGTCACGCGCTGAACAAAATACTCAAAGATATTATCGTTAAGAGTAAGCGGATGGATGGGTTTTTCACCCCTTACGTTCCGGGTTGGGATTGTCACGGTTTACCGATCGAGTTGATGGTCGATAAAAAACTGGGCAAGAAAAAACGGGAGATGAGCAAAGCCGATTTCCGGCGTCAATGTCGTGAATATGCCAAAGTATGGGTCAAAACCCAAAGTGAAGAGTTTCAACGGCTGGGGATTTTTGGCAACTGGGCAGATCCCTACCTGACTATGACTCCTGGCTACGAAGCAACTACCGCACGGGAACTGGCGCGACTGGTGGAACGTGGTTCCCTCTATAAAGGGAAAAAACCAATCCACTGGTGCTCCTCTTGCGTGACCGCTCTGGCCGAAGCCGAAGTTGAATATGATGATCACACCTCACCATCAATTTTTGTGAAATTTGCCTATACCGATGAGCTGCCGGAAGAATTGTCACAACTGGCAGGAAAACCACTCAGTTTTGTCATCTGGACCACCACACCCTGGACCATCCCGGCAAACCTGGGTATCTGCCTTAACCCTGAGCTTAGCTACGTTGCCATAGAAGTTAATGGTGAATTTCTGGTTTTTGCCGAAGGGTTATACGAGCAGGTACTGAAACAGCTCGAAATTAGCGACTATTCGATTGCAGCAACCTTTGCGGCCGAACTGTTCGAAAACAAAAACTGCAAACACCCATTTTATGAGCGCAACTCACTGCTGATGCTGGGTGATCATGTCACTTTGGAAGCGGGAACCGGCTGTGTTCATACTGCTCCGGGTCATGGTCAGGACGATTACGTTGTCGGCCTTAAGTATGGTCTCGAAATCTACAATCCCGTCGACGATTATGGTCGTTACCGGCAGGACATGGAACTGTTCGGGGGGATGAAGCTTAAAGATGCCAACCCGGCAGTCAACGAAAAACTTACCGAAGTTGGCGCGCTACTACACGAAACCAGTGTGTCGCACAGTTATCCCCACTGCTGGCGCTGCAAAAAACCAATTATTTTTCGCGCCACTGAGCAGTGGTTCATCAGCATGGAAAATAATGATCTGCGCCAGAAAGCGTTACAGGAAATCGAGCGAGTTGAATGGATTCCAAGCTGGGGTCGTAACCGCATCTATAACATGGTTGAAAGTCGTCCCGACTGGTGTATCAGTCGCCAGCGCAGCTGGGGGGTACCGATTACCATCGCCTACTGTGAAAAATGTGGCGAAGCGTTAGATGACGGCAAAGTGATGCACTATATCGCCGATCAATTTGAAGCGACCGGCAGCGATATCTGGTTCGAAAAAGATGCGGCTGAACTATTACCACCGGGAACTGTGTGTCCCGATTGTGGTCATGATAAATTTACTAAAGAGACCGACATTCTCGATGTCTGGTTCGATTCCGGAGTCTCCCATGCTGCGGTTTGCGAGCAGCGCGACTACCTGCAAAGTCCGGCAGACCTCTATCTGGAAGGTTCTGACCAGCATCGTGGCTGGTTCCATTCCAGTTTACTGGAATCGGTCGGCACCCGTGACTGCGCCCCCTACAAAGCGGTACTAACCCACGGTTTTGTCCTCGATAAAGATGGTCGTCCGATGTCAAAATCGGTCGGCAATGTCATTGCCCCGGAACAAATCATCAGCAAGTTTGGTGCTGAGATCCTCCGTCTCTGGGTAGCGGCAACCGACTATCGTGATGATATCCGCCTGGGGCAAGAGACCTTGCAGCGCCTTTCCGATGCCTACCGGCGGATTCGCAATACCTCCCGCTATCTACTCGGGAACTTGAATCAGTTTGATCCCAAGACCGATATGGTCGACGATGCTGAGCTGCTTGAACTTGATCGCTGGGCACTGTCACGCCTGAACCGGTTGACCGAAAAAGTTACCACCGCTTACGAAAAATATGAGTTCCACGTTATCTATCATTCGGTGCATAACTTTTGTGCCATCGATCTGAGTGCCTTCTATCTCGACATCCTCAAGGATCGTCTCTATACCAGTCCAGCGGAAAGTCTCGATTATCGTAGCGCCAGATCGACCCTGTATCAGATTGTCGATACCCTGACCCGGATACTGGCACCGATACTGAGCTTTACCTCTGAAGAAATCTGGCAAAAGTTACCCGGCGAGCGAGAGACAAGTGTCCATTTAGCCACTTTCCCGACGGTAAACGCAAACTATCTCGATGATCAACTCGAGGAGCGTTACACCAAACTGCAACAGGTACGTTCAGAGGTATCGCGCCAACTCGAAAAAGCCCGTGCCGACAAAATGATCGGCCAATCGCTGGAAGCAAAAGTATTGCTGGATACTTCCGACGATTATCGGCAAATATTAACCGATTATCTCGACTTGTTACCAACCTACTTTATCGTCTCACAGGTTGAGTTGACCGCCGATCTGACCGCACCACAAGCGGCTGAAAACCTCGCCGATTTCAAATTAGAGGTTCTTCCCGCTGACGGGGAAAAATGTGAGCGCTGTTGGAATTATGCCGCTAACGTTGGTGAAAACAGCGATCACCCTACCATCTGCGCCCGCTGTGTCACGGCTCTGGCAGCAGGCTGATATGACAAAATATCGCTTATTTACTCTGGTAGCTGGTATCAGCCTGGTGCTGGACCAGCTGAGTAAATGCTATATCGACAATAACTTTGCTCTCGGTGAATCGAGGCTGGTTATCACCAATTTTTTCCATTTCACCTATGTCCGCAACCCTGGGGCAGCGTTTGGGATGTTGGCTGATAGTTCATTCCGGATGCCTTTTTTTATCACCATTTCGATCCTTGCCACCAGCGGGATCATCTGGTACATCCGCCTGATTGCGGCAGATAAAAAATGGCAGCATCTAGCTCTGGGATTGATTCTCAGCGGTGCGCTGGGTAATTTGATTGACCGGATTCGCTTTAGTGAAGTTGTCGATTTCATTGATGTTCACTGGTATAACTGGCACTGGCCAGCATTCAATATTGCCGACAGTGCTATTTGTGTCGGGGTAACCATTTTGCTTATCTGCTCTTGGCACGAAGAACGGCAGAAGAAACTGACCAGTAAGGGCTGAGATGAGTCAGCCACGCTATCCCATCCCTGCCGCAACCTGCCGTTGCGAAATCGAAGTTAAACGCAGTCGCTTCATCGCCACCATTGAGCCTACCGACTCAACCACTGCCGCCTTAGCATTTATCTCCCGCATCAAAACCGAATTCCCCGATGCCAGCCACAACTGCTGGGCATACTTGATTGGTGCGCCGGGGAGTACCGATCGCATCGGCTTGAGTGATGATGGTGAACCCCACGGGGTTGCCGGAAAACCGATGTTGACCACCATCCAGCACAGCGGTATCGGCGATATTTGCGTCGTTATCAGCCGCTATTTTGGCGGCACCAAACTAGGCAAAGGGGGGATGGTAAAAGCGTATACGCTGGCAGTTAAAACTGCTCTGGAACAGCTCGATATCGCAGAAAAAATCGACTGGGTAGAATTGGAAATCAACGTCGATTACCAATTTCTCGAACCGATTGAACGCCTCCTGCCAGAGTTTGAAGCCCAACTTATCGATAAACAATTTGCCAGCCAGATAGGTCTCAAACTAAAGCTTCCGGCCGAACACCTCGCAGCACTACGTACCTGCCTGACCAATCTAAGTTCTGGTCAAATTGAATTATAAATTCAGCGAGGAGACTTTCGACCCGATTTTAAAAATCGACTTCAAACTATTGTGCTGTTATGATTGCCCGCATAAATCATTACGATTTAACCACTCGGAGTAAATCCATGACACGAAAACTACTGATCCTCATCCTGCTGGCAACCCTGTTCATCTCCGGGTGCGAATGTGCCAGCGGCTTCGGTCGGGATTTGCAGAAATTTGGTAGTTGGATTGAAAGAAATACCAGCTGATATGGAACTGCAATTTACTCAAGCTGACATCCCCCGCTACAGCAATCTGATGCTACCAGAGTACCGTCACCTGCCGTTTATAAATGCCCACCCGTTCTTGGATAGTGATGGGCACTCCTATGGCGAAAAGCTCTCGGAACCAGACTCTTTCACCATTGATAATTGGCAAAATTGTGCCGATTTTCTCTACAGTATCGACCTTTTTAATCATGGCTTCTGGTGGGAAGCACATGAACGGCTTAAGTTTGTGAGTCTTGCTGCCGGGCGGGAGTCTGAAACCGGTAAGTTTGTGCAGGGATTGATTCAAATTGCTGCGGCACTGCTAAAACATTCTATGGCGCAACCAGAAGCAGCGACAACTTTGGCAGAAATGGGGACTGCCAATATCCAACAAATGGACGCCACCTATCTGGGGATTGAGACTGCAAACCTGATTGCCCAAGTAGGGGATTGTCTTAAATCTGCCGACCCAAAATATCCCCGCATTCAGCTAGTTTTGCCAACCCCATAGCTCTCCCCTCCCCGACAGAACACCTACGCCCCCCGAATCTGGTTGACTTTAAACCAATTTGGGGATTAATTATCAAATCAAACCCCAATCTACAACTATTTGTGTGCTTTTAGGGAGGGCAGAAGTAGCGATGAAAACAAAACCAATCTCAACTAAATTCACCTGCCTGACCATTGCTCTAGGATATTTTATCTTTAGCGGGTTATGGGCTTTGTTTTCAGAACCACTTTTCGCCGCCATGCTAAATCGCCCCGATTTTGGGGAACGATCAGTCGGGCCGGGACACTGGTTTTTCATCTCCCTTTCGACGGGGATGCTTTATTGGCTGCTCAGCTACTGGGAGATGGCCATTGCCACATCGCAGGAATCGTTACGCAAGGTCAACCGATCATTGAGAAGTTTCAGTGATTGTACCAAGGCGATAACCCGGACAGAGAACGAATCAAAGCTGATGGAAAGCGTTTGCCGAATCTGCGTTGAAGTTGGTGGACATCAAATGGCGTGGGTTGCCTTTGGCGACAATGATCCAGAAAAAAATCTGCGCTCGGTTGCCCATTGGGGATCAGAGGGTTGCTTTCTCGATAGCCTCCAGGCCAGTTGGGCCGATACCGAACGAGGTCGGGGGCCGGCTGGAACCAGTATCCGTACCGGCAAAATTACTGTTTTTCAAAACCTGCTGACCAACCCACTATATCGCCCCTGGCGTAAAGCGGTAGAAAAATGTGGTTACAACTCGTGCATCGCTTTACCCCTGATTGACGACGGCCGCACCTTCAGTTCTCTGGTAATTTTTGATAGCAAGCCCCTCGCCTTTGATATTGAAGAAGCTGAGTTACTGG
>DAOWKG010000336.1 GCA_030639985.1 Desulfuromonadaceae bacterium | reverse complement strand
GCAGCGCCTATCTGAAAATTAAACAGCAGGACAAAGCAAAGAATGTTTTCGACAAGCTATTTGAGGAATTCCCCGGGAGCGATTACACCGAAGATGCTCGCGAACTACTCGAAGACAGGTGATCAATATTGCCCTTTTGGTAATCCAGAGCAGATAGCGACTGAAAAAAATAAGAACGGAACATAAAAACCAAATTCGGGCCAAGTTTTGATAATTTATCCGCTGGCTACCCATTTACCAGAAATGATAAATTAAATCCTCACCACCATGTTTTTCCTTGACTTGGGCGATCGCACCAGTATATAAGAAACGCTGTTATTTTTTTGGCAGAATAAGCTTTGGTAGCAGAATAATTAGAAAAAACATCCACAGCAAATTCAGCCTGATGTCTCAACTAGTTACATCAAACAAAACTGAACATAGCGCTGTTTTAGCAGCACTTTTAACTTGGTGCATAGGCATCATTGTCCTTTCATAGGAGGAAACAGAATGTCCGATTTCGGAACACTTGAGAGTCGTGTACGTCGTAAGTCCTTGCTCAGCAAGGTAGTGAAAGCAGAAGATTGCATCCAGTACTTCAAGGATGGCCAAAATCTTATATGGTCTGGCTTTACTCCCGCCGGTTATCCTAAAGCGGTTCCTATTGCACTGGCAGATCATGTAGAAGCAAACAATCTGCAGGGCAAAATGAAGTTCAACCTCTTCATCGGCGCGTCAGTTGGTGCTGAGACCGAAGATCGTTGGGCCACCCTAGACATGATCGACCGTCGTTGGCCTTACCAAACGGGTAAAAACATTGCCAAAGGTATCAATACTGGTCGTATCCGCATGGGTGACAAGCACCTTGGTTTGTACGCTCAGGATCTTAGCTACGGTTTTTACACCCAAAACGGTCGCTACGATGTTGGCATTATCGAAGTTTCAGCCATCAACGAAGACGGTGGTCTGGTACTAACTTCATCCTGCGGTGTTGTTGCTGAAACAATTAACCTGTGCGACAAGATCATCATTGAAGTTAACACCGGGCAGCCTTCCTTTGAAGGTTTGCACGATATCCACATGCAACAAAAGCCACCAAATCGTGCCCCATTCTTAATCACTGAAGCACACACCCGCATCGGTACTCCTTATGTCCCATGTGACACTGAAAAAATCGTTGCGATTGTAGAATCAAAGCATCGCGATAAAGGTCGTGCTTTTGCCGGTAGTGATGATACTTCTGACGCAATTGCTGGTCACTTGATGGAATTCTTTGCCCATGAAGTTAAAATGGGTCGTCTTCCTGAAAACTTGTTGCCACTACAATCAGGTGTTGGTTCTATCGCCAATGCTGTTGTTGGCGGTCTAGCTAATGGTCCTTTCACCAATCTCAGTGTTTTCACCGAGGTTTTGCAGGACACCATGCTCGACTTCTTCGATTCTGGCAAATTGAACTTTGCTTCTGCTTGTTCACTTTCCCTCTCCGAAGATCCTGGTTTCCCACGTTTCTTTGAGAACTGGGATAAGTACTTCGACAAGTGTGTCTTGCGCCCACTGTCAATCTCTAACGCCCCTGAGCCGATCCGTCGTCTCGGTTGTATCGCAATGAATACCCCGGTTGAGTTTGACATGTATGGTCATGCTAACTCAACACTGGTTGGTGGTACCCGGATGATCAATGGTCTTGGTGGTTCTGGTGACTACTTGCGTAACGGTTTCTTGAAGATTATGCACTCACCCTCAACCCGTCCAAGCAAAACCGATCCACATGGAATCACTTGTGTTGTACCTAAAGCTCCACATATTGACCATACTGAGCATGATCTTGATGTTCTGGTTACTGAGCAGGGTCTAGCTGACTTGCGTGGTGTGGCACCTAAAGAGCGTGCTAAGTTGATCATCGAGAAATGTGGTCACCCTGAGTACCAGCCTATCCTCAACGATTACCTTGAGATGGCTTCTAAAGATTGTCTCGCCCGCGGCGTTGGTCATGAGCCACAGTTGTTCGATCGTGCCTTCAAAATGCAGCAAAACCTTGCTGAAAACGGCACCATGCGGATCAAGAGCTGGGACATCAAGGTCGATCTTTGCGAATAGATCTTTATTCGATAAATTGAATTTTAATTGTAATAAAAAAGCCCCACCGGTTTTCCGGTGGGGCTTTTCTTTTTTAAACACGAGATGATAGCTACAAAGAGACCACGAACTTCAAAAACACCTTAACGCTGTGGCTGAGAGAGGGAGAGAACGCAGGGTTAAAGCAGTCATGGCAGTTGAATTAACCGGCGGAAAGCAATGCTACTCCGCCTTGCCCCGACAGCTCAAAGAGCGGCATATGTGCCGCAGCTACAAGGCGCGGTACAGATTTACACCGCAGGCGTAGCGAAAGCTACGTTGAGGATGAAAATCAAACCGCAACGCCGTAGATGTGGTGCATATGACGCTCGATCCGACTCACCAGATTGATTCCCGCATATATATCAACCGTTGATTACCTTTAAAAATCCCAAAGGTCGCTTTAGCAATCGGATTGTTTTCACCTATCTGTAACCATTCCATATCAGCTCCGGTGGTAGCCGAAAGATCAAGGGTCAAATCAACACTACCATCGTTGCCTACCCCGGGAGCACTGAGACTCAAGCTATTACCCATCCCCGCCAGCAATGTTCCACTTCCTGAAGCGCTAGTTTCTCCCGCCGCCAGATCACCCTGATAGCTACTGAGGAGCAAATTAAGTGAACCATAAGGGCTACAACTATCCAATGAGTTGATTACAAAACTGCTACCAGAAAAATATTCGGTTAATACGGGAATAGTCAGCGGCAAAGTTTCGGGACCGTAGGCGTTTTGCAATTTCATTAGGCCATAATAGATTGTAATTCCGGTGGGGATAAAATTGCGGGGCAAATCGGTGGCGACGATACCATCAGCATCAGTGACACTAGCCACCACCAGCTGGATATCGCTGCTAAAAGGTGCTACTTGGGCATTGGCATCGTGGCTGTAGACAAATTGATCAGCGCCCAGAGTAAAGGTAATGATCCCATTATCATTGTTGATCAAGCTACTAGCAGCCGGGCTCCAATCCAGACTTAACAAATTACTACCATCAGCCCCTAAGTTACTACTATCAGCAGTCACTGGTGGCATACTGATCTGGAGAGCGGGATCGGTCAGTTTAACAAAATTGTCACGATAATTGCTGGTCGTATTTCCGGCGCTACCTACCGCAATAATCGACATTTCGGGGTTATCGGTTGAATCATAGCTAAAAGGTTGGCCCGAATAGGTGAAGCCGCTGCAGGCATTTAAGAAAGAGCCGTCATTGATAATAGCGGTTATAAAATGATCCGGGGTAAAACGACCAATATTTGCAGATGTTGCTACCGGCAAACTCGATCCGAAATAATCTGGCGGGGTGGCG
>DAOWKG010000293.1 GCA_030639985.1 Desulfuromonadaceae bacterium | reverse complement strand
TGGTGCTGAGGAAGAAATTGCTCCCGGTGTTTATCCCCTTGCGGCAGCCTTTCACCGGCTGTTGGCAAAACAGCCGGTCGAAACCTTTCACGAGGTCATTAGTGAATCACTTTCGGTCGCCGATTATATGGAACGGGTTACCGCCAAACTGCTAGATAAAAACCGCCTTTCGTTCCGGGATATTTTCCCCACGCGATCATTACGGAGTGAATTGATTGTCACTTTTCTGGCAATATTAGAATTGGTAAAAATGCACATCATTGAAATTGTTCAGGTTGATGAATTCAGTGAGATCTGGTTGGCGTTCATTGCTACCACTGAACCGTTATCGGGGATGGTTACGATTGAGGAGTCGCTTGGTTATGGATAATTTGCGCCAACTTGTCGAGGCGCTTATTTTTGCTTCTGCCATTCCCCTTTCGTTGGAGCGATTGAGTGTATTGACAGAGCAGCAAAAAGTGGAGTTACGACCAATTATTGCCCAGCTACTACAGCAACACAACTCTTCGGAGCGGGGTTTTTACCTTGCTGAAGTTGCGGGCGGTTATCAATTTCGGACGGTTGCAAATCTGGCTCCGTGGCTGAAAAAATTAAGCAAGGAGCGAGCCCCAAGATTTTCTCGGGCCGCCCTTGAAACTTTGGCGATTATCGCTTATCGGCAACCATCCACCCGGGCTGAAATTGAATATTTGCGTGGAGTAGATTCTGGTGGCGTAATGAAGACCCTGCTGGATAAAAACTTACTGCGGATACTGGGCAAGAAAGATGTGCCGGGACGGCCATTGATGTATGGTACCAGTCGTCAATTTCTGGAACTGTTCGGGCTGGGTGATCTTAATGATCTTCCAACGTTGAAGGAATTTGCAGCGTTAGATCCGCAATTAATCGAAGCTGATCCCCTGGCTTCAGAACCCATAGGAACTATCTGATGGCAGAACGACTGCAAAAATTGATTGCCCGAGCTGGGCTGGCTTCACGTCGGGAAGCAGAGATGTGGATTACTGCCGGGAGGGTGCTCCTTAACGGTAAACCTGCCAAGTTGGGTGAGCGGGCCGATTTAGCTATTGACCAGCTCGAAGTTGATGGTCGCATCATTGGCGGTGCACAAGAGAAAGTAACCGTGTTGCTCAATAAGCCCCGGGGTTACGTTTCGACCCTTAAAGACCCTGAAGGGCGACGTTTAGTGACCGACTTGGTTGCCGCTATACCGCAGCGACTTTTTCCGGTTGGACGCCTCGATTATAATACTGAGGGGCTATTACTCCTGACCAACGATGGTGATTTGGCGCAACAGGTTACCCACCCCAGCCATCGGACCGATAAAACCTATCTGGTAAAGGTTCGCGGGCCATTGTCGGAGAAAATGGTAAATCGCTTAGAGCATGGAATTCAACTCGAAGATGGTAGAACTGCTCCGGCAAAGGTCGAAAATGTAAGAACGGTTGGTTCAAGTTGCTGGTTTGAATTGACCCTGCACGAGGGTAAGAACCGGCAGGTTCGGCGCATGTGTGAAGCGTTGGGGTTGACGGTAGTCCGACTGAAGCGTATCCGCTTGGATTTTCTTGATCTTGGTGATATCGCTACCGGTCAATATCGACATTTGTCTGCTGCCGAAACCGCTAAATTAGTAAATAAGTAAGTATAATTAACATTCGCTATTGTTGTTGTGTTTTAATGTGTGCTATTCTGCTAAAGTGTGCAATGCAACCAACCTGTTTGGGGGTGGCTTTGCTTGACATCTGGAGATTGATTAGTTTATCTTCCGAGTGTGAAAAAGGGTGTAAATAGCGTGGTTTAAGGAGTTGGTTTGGCAGCAAATAAAGAAAAACTACTGGCCTCAGCACAAAAAAATCTGAAGAAAAAACAGGTAGTCAAAGCAATTAAAGACTACGTTCAGATTGTTAAGCTGGATCCTGCTGATGTTCGTTCCCGGCAAAAATTGGCTGAGTTGTATGTGCGCACCAATAAAAATGGTGAAGCATACGAGCAGTATGAGTCGATAGCTAAGTATTTTGCTGGTAACGGGTTTTATCTGAAAGCAATTGCAATCTATAAATTGATGCAACGGCTCGACCCTGACCAGATTGCTATCTTTAACCGCCTTGCCGAGCTTAATGAAAAGCAGGGATTGATCGGTAATGCCATGGCCGAGTATCGTAATCTGGTCGATTACTATGGTCGTAATGGGATGGTTGCCGATGAAATAAAAATCCTCGAAAAAATGCGTGATCTTGATCTTAATAACCTTAATGTCAGGGTCAAGCTTGCCGAAATTTATGCTGCCAATGAGCATGAAGAGGAAGGTTTTGAAGAACTTGAGTCGGTTCTTGAACTGTTAAGTGAAAAGGGCGATTTTGATAAAATTCTCAAGCTTTACAAAATGTTTATCCCCCTTTATCCCGACAGTAAAAAATTGCAGATGGGTTTGTCACTGGCTTTTTATGAAAAGGGTGATTTCGGTAGAGGGGTTGCAATTTTAGAAACCCTCTTGAAAGACAAGCCTGATGATCCAGATTTGTTACGTCTGTTGGGACGTGGCTACGCCGATTTAGAAAAGTGGGGAAAATCGTGCTCTATTTATCAACAACTCCTTGGTATGGACCCAACTGATCTTGATGCTCGCGAATTATTTATCGAATCTCAAATCGGTAATAGTGCATATGATCGGGCTTTGGCTGAACTGGAAGAATGGAAGGACTCATTTTTAAAAGCCGATCGTTTGGAGCATCTGACCGGTTATTATGAGCTGCTCAAGGAGAAAGTTTCTGATGCCAGTGTCGTCCTGCAAGCACTAGATTCGATTTATGAACTGACCGGCGAAGGTGATAAACTTCTCGATATTATATCTGAACAGGAAGACGAACCGGAAGAGTTGGTCGAAAACGACATGCTTTCCGATATCCTGTTGGGTTCGGTTGAGGAAGATCTTGAAGATGCTGACGCTGAAGTAGTAGCTGAAAGCGATGACTTGGTTTTTGATGTCGTTGAGGATGACGAAGTAGATCTGGAATTAGTATCTTCCATGGTTGATGATTTCACCGCTGAAGCTGCCAAAAGTGATACCGTTATTGAACTTGATATTGATACCAGCTTTGAACTAGGGGATGAGAGTGGTGACGATCTAAAATTCTCCTTCGATCTTGAAGGTAATAGCCCTGAGCCGGTGGTGGCAGCAGTTGCCCATAATTTACAGGCAGATCTGCAAGAGACCGAATTTTATATGCAACAGGGGTTGTATGCCGAGGCAAAGAAAATGTGCCACGATATTCTCGCCTATGAACCCGATTCAGTTGCCTGTCAGACGATACTGAAAGAGATAGATTTATTAGATACTCAGGAGGAAAAACAACCTGCAGCGGTGGTTTCTATAAGCGATGATTTTGACGATATTGATTTTGATTTTGACGCATTACAGCCCGACGAAGCGACCGAAAAAAAGATATTTAAGACCGATGTTGATGAGCAGATTGCTGCTGACGATATGGAATCTCACTATAACCTTGGTATTGCATATCGGGAAATGGGTTTGTACGATGATGCTATCAGTGAATTTGAAAAAGCGGAAAAAGAACCTGCTCGCTTTGTCGATTGTCAAACCTTGAAGGGACTTTGTTGGTCCGATAAGGGTGATTTCAAAAACGCCGAACTGATGTTTCATAGTGCGATGGAGTCAGCGTATCTGGAAGAGATGCAGCGCTTGAATCTAGGTTACGAACTGGGCTTGCTCTACGAACGTTCCGAGCGTCCCAGTGATGCTTTGGACAGCTATCAGAAAGTTTTCTCTCAGGACAGCAATTATCGGGACGTCACCGAAAAAATTTCTACATTAAAAGAGTTTCTTGGTCTTGTTGATGATGATTCTGCGGCTATGGGTGGAAGCGGGGATAGAATCTCATTTCTTTAACCGGCTGATCAATTTTGGCTGAATCAAATGTAAATTCGTTTATGGAGAATTCATGGGTTATAATGAACATTTCAATTTTGCTTGTGAACCATTTTCGAATGCTCCGAATGACAAATTTTATTTTGACAGTGAACAGCACAACCAGGCCTTGTTGCGGCTGAAATATTCGGTCGACTCTAATAAAGGTTTGGCGGTTCTGGTTGGTGGTGTCGGTACGGGAAAAACCACCTTATCCCGGCGCATGCTCAATAATCTCCCCCTTGAAAAGTACGAATCATCTTTGCTGGTAATGATCCATTCTGCGATTACCCCGGAATGGATTTTGTCACGCATCTGTATGCAGTTAGGGGTCAAAAATCCTGATCTAAATCCATTAAAGATGTTGAAGCAACTTTACGAACGGTTGCTGGCGATTGATAAAGAGGGTCGTAAAGCAGTTGTTCTGATTGATGAAGCGCAAATGTTGCAATCCAGAGAGTTGATGGAGGAATTTCGGGGACTATTGAATCTGGAAATTCCTGACAAGAAATTACTGAACATCATCTTCTTTGGTTTACCAGAACTCGACGAGGTGATGAAGTTGGATGCGCCACTGGCGCAGCGGGTAGCTTTCAAATATACTTTGAAGCCCCTTTCGGCCCAAGAGGCACAAGATTATATTAATTTTCGACTTAAAGTTGTTGGCTGTGAAGATTCCCCTTTTAGTGCCGATGCCCTGACCATGATCCATAAAGTTTCTGGTGGCGTTCCTAGGTTAATCAATACCCTCTGTGACAATGCCTTGTTTGAAGTGTTTTTGCGTCATGGCACTATGGTCACTGCTGGAATCATCAATAATGTTGCCGAAGATCTTGGTTTGGTGACGCTTGGCTTAACTTTAATTGAAGAAGATCAAGGGTCAAGCGAAGAAGATCTGGATGATTTTGACGATTTAGAGATGATTTTTGACGGGTTGGAAGGTAGCAAGTAGAAATATAGTTTTCATTTCTAACCATCATTTTGCCAAGCGGTCGGGTATCTGTCGACCGCTTTCTTTTTTTCTGAAAGTTTCAAGAGTAGCTATGGAAACCAAAATTCAGGTATTGCCGGAAGATTTATGTAATAAAATTGCCGCTGGTGAGGTGGTAGAACGACCTTCTTCGGTGGTTAAGGAATTACTCGAAAATTCTCTCGATGCCGGTGCCTCAGACATTGTGATCGAGTTGGAAGGGGGAGGGAAACGGTTAATCCGGATTTCCGATAATGGTTGTGGCATGAATCGACAGGATGCATTCCTTTCCTTTGAACGCCATGCTACCAGTAAAATTCGTACCGATACCGATTTGTTTGCCCTTACAACCCTCGGATTCAGAGGCGAAGCACTGGCCTCAATTGCTTCAGTTTCCCGGTTGCAGCTGAAAACTTGTGATAATGGGGATGGTCTTGGTCAGCAAATTTATGCTGAAGGTGGCAAGATAAAAACTGTTGTCGAATTGGGGATGCCGCAAGGAACTGTGGTTGAGGTTCGCAACCTGTTTTTTAATCTGCCGGCAAGAAAGAAGTTTTTACGCAAAGAACAAACTGAACTTGGCCATGCGGCAGATGTTGTTACCAAGCAGGCGTTGGCAAACCCCGGGGTAAGTTTTTGTCTAAAACATAACGACCGGGTGATGCTTGATCTGCGGCGTGAAAAGGGGATTCGTGAACGGGTAGCGGCATTATTGGGACGGTCGTTGTTGCAGGACTTGTTGCCCCTGGATCGGCAGGGCGGTGATGGCCTGGCGTTAACAGGATTGATCTCTGCCCCCCATTTAAGTCGCTCAGCTACCTCGCATATCTACACTTTTATTAATGGGCGCTACATTCGTGATCGGGTGGTTCAGCATGCGGTAATGGCAGGTTATCGCCATCTGTTGATGAAGGGTCGCTATCCGGTGGTGGTGCTGTTCTTAGAAATTGATCCCGCCCAAGTAGATGTAAATGTTCATCCCACCAAGCATGAGGTTCGTTTTCGTGACCAAGCGTTGGTACACGATTTCATTGCTGACTCATTACAGCAAACACTACGGCCGTCCGACTGGTTGACACCTGTTTCCGGGGGTGAAACCCATACGGCGGTATTGCCACAGCCCGCAATAGCACCGGCAGTGCCATTTCCCCGTTCGCCAGATGCTGGCACGGTCAGCGAATCTTCGGCAAATTATGTGCCGCTGCCAGCAGAATCATATCAAGCCGAAAAAAGTTTCTCTGCCGTTGTAAACAATCAGTTTACCCATATCTCAAAGTTTTCGGAGCCGTTAGAAGCAATTGCCGCAGTCACTCAGTATACATTGCCCGGAAGTGTTGCCGATGGTTTCTTTACCCGGTTGCAAATATTGGGTCAGTATCATTACAGCTATATTCTCTGCCAGGATGGTTCTGATCTGATTTTGATCGATCAACATGCCGCCCATGAGCGGGTGGGATTTGAAAAACTTCGCCACGCATATACTGCTGGAACGGTTACCGCGCAAGCATTACTGTTTCCTGAAGTATTGGAACTCGATTTTAATAGTGCTACGGCACTTAACGAAAATCGTCAGGAACTGGAGAAGTTGGGCTTTGAGATTGAGCCATTTGGCGGTAAATCGTTTGCTTTAAAGGCAATCCCGCAACTGCTTCAAGGACATGATACCACCAAGTTGGTAGTTGATGTTGCTCTCGAATTGGAGCGGGTTGGAAAAACGGGACAATTGCGTGAGTCGATTGATGACATCTTGATTCTTATGGCGTGCCATAGCGTAATTCGCGCCAACCAGGCACTTAGCACGATTGAAATTAAAGCGTTGTTTCGGCAACTTGACCAGATTGATTTCAAGGCTAATTGTCCTCATGGTCGTCCAGTAGTCCAGCGGATGACACTCACAGAAATAGAGCGTTTATTCAGGCGACAATGATGGTGCAAGAGACAGATGATAAAATAGCGGTACTGGTAGTTTGCGGACCGACAGGATCGGGGAAGACTTCCCTGACTCTTGCTTTGGCAGCACAATATCCGCTGGAAATTATTTCTGCCGATTCACGTCAGGTTTACCGACGTATGGATATCGGTACTGCCAAGGCAACGGCGCAAGAACAGGCTCTGGTTCCGCACCATATGATCGATCTCATCGATCCCGATCAAGAGTTTTCGGTGGCCGAATTTGTTGATCGGGCTCGACCGTTGATCCGGGAAATATCGGCTCGAGGTAACATCCCCTGTATCGCCGGAGGGACC
>DAOWKG010000045.1 GCA_030639985.1 Desulfuromonadaceae bacterium | reverse complement strand
TAGATTGTATACTGTATACACAAGGTGTCAATCTTTTATTTGTTATTCTGGCTGGATTGTTTGGTACTTTTAACCGACTTGTTTTTTGCTCTGGAGATAGTTATCATCGGTACAACCGGGATGGAGCTGGTATGGATTCATTGAAAAAAATTAAATACTCGTTAGGAACTCTAGCAACTTTGGTTGGCGGCGGCACGGTTGGCTATGTCGTTATTGAGGACTGGAACCTCTTTGAAGCGCTTTATATGACCATAATTACGCTGGCAACGGTTGGTTATGGTGAAGTTCATACCCTCTCACATGGTGGAAAAATATTTACCATCTTTTTGATTGTTTTCGGCGTTGGTACTATCGCTTATACGATTGGTTCGATGATTCAATTTATGGTCGAGGGGCAACTACGTCAGCTCTTGGGGAGAAAAAAAGTGCAAAAACAAATCGGTCGGCTAAAAGGGCATTACATCATTTGTGGTTACGGGCGCATTGGTCGGCAGATTTGTCATGAATTTGCAGCTAAACCGTTACCTTTTATCGTGGTCGAAAAGGACCCGGAACAGTGCCAATCGTTGGAAGGGGATGGTCATTTGTATATTTGCGGTGATGCTACCAAGGATGAAGTTCTGGAACAGGCAGGTATTCATCAGGCCAAAGGACTGATTACCGTAGTTACTTCCGACTCGGCCAACGTCTTTATTATCCTGACTGCTCGCGGGATCAATCCGGAACTGTTCATTATGGCTCGAGCCAGTGAAGAGGGTGCCGAAGTTAAGCTGATGCGGGCTGGTGCCAGTAAAGTTATTTCCCCTTATACCATTGGTGCTTCACGCATGGCACAAGCAATTTTACGTCCCCTGGTGGTAGATTTTATTGATATCGCTATTGGTCGGGATAATATCGAATTACAGATGGAAGAAATATCGGTAGCTCCAGAATCGAGTCTGGTGGGTAAAAATTTGATTCAGTCGGGTATTCGGCAGGAATTGGGGTTGATTGTTGTTGGCATCAAGCATGATGATCACATGATGTTTAATCCCGCTGCTAAAACCATTATTGAGGCCGGTCATGTTCTGATTGCATTGGGTGAATACCCCGATATCCAGAAACTGGAACTTGTTGCTGCCAATAAACAGGTAAACATATGACCCCGGCTTCAATATTTGTCCATACCCCGGCACATTTGTTGCCGGCGCGATTGCCATTTCTTCTCAATCGTAAGCTCCAGCCCGAAGTTGCTTGCCAGGAAGTATTGTTGGAAAAACTCGATTTTGAATTGTTGGGAGATTGTGCCGATAAGCTCTATGAGCAGGGGTTAAGGACAACGTTGCATGCCCCTTTCAGTGGATTTAATCCCGGGAGCAACAAAAAAAAGATTCGGAATGTCTCGTTGCAAACAGCAGCTGAATCATTACAGTTAGCAAAAAAATTGCGCGCCCGGAGGGTTGTTTTCCATCCCGGTCTGGCTTATGGCAGTGATGGTAAACAACTTGACTTATGGCTTAAAAACAACCTTGCTTTCTGGCCCGAATTTCTGGAGCAAGCGGCGGCAATAGACTGTACTATCTGTATCGAAAATATCTTTGAGACCACTCCCGATATTTTTATAAATATGTTGCAAGAGATCAATTCACCCCATATGGGGCATGTTTTTGATATCGGCCACTGGAATATTTTTGGCACCGGTAAATTGCTGGAT
Source organism: Desulfuromonadaceae bacterium (assembly GCA_030639985.1). Lineage (GTDB taxonomy): Bacteria > Desulfobacterota > Desulfuromonadia > Desulfuromonadales > Geopsychrobacteraceae > Desulfuromusa. The sequence continues at coordinate 5,293 of DAOWKG010000045.1, read as the reverse complement.
TGGTTGAATGCTACGGCTCCTTATTTGCGTCATATGCATCTGCATGATAACTACGGTGAGCGGGATGAACATCTTGCTATCGGTAGCGGTTATGTCCCTTTTTCTACTTTATTTGCTTGGTTGCAAACTGCCAATTCTCCTGCAACGATTACTATCGAAAATCCCCGTTTGCCGGAGCTGGAAGTTTCGCTGCAGGCAATTCAGCGATATATTATCGATTAACTTTTAAAACCTTAGAACCGTCGGTTTGCGGACCGACAACCGCCTTCATTTTCTTTGATCGCAAAGAAAACGAAGCAAAAGAAACTCTTTTTATTTCTTTCACAAGATATTCTACGACATTTCAACGGGAGATGTTGCGAATAGTTGGCTGCTTCGTGGCAACGCTTCGATATTGTTACGGGCGTGAAGAAATGAATAGTAGGTTAGACTGGTTGAGCGGTGTAGCGCCTAACGAGACGTAAACGTCTCTAATGGCGAAAAAATCAAAACCTTCAAAAACAAATGTTTTTGGGATGCCAACTCCCGTGTGACGCTCCTCAAAACAGTTAGGCGCCGTGCGGGGTGCAACCCCGCGGTCTTGAACTTGCTTGGGACATGTAACCAAGTACATGCCCCAAGTAACTCAGATAACTATTGCTTATGATTTCCCCAACAGTCCTCTTGCATGTTGAACTGTCCTGATATTATGAATCCAGATATGACATTGATCTAAGCCATAGAGCGAGAATCCGACCAGTAGAATTGGTAAAAAGTTGGCGGAAATTGCTCCAGAAAAGCAATAAAAGAGATAAAAGGCGGAACGGTAGCCAAGATGATTCCATTTTTGTTCCGGTTCGGTATTGTTTGCTATGGCAGTCAGCGTCAGAATTGCTGCCGAAAAGCAATAGACCGCCAGGGCAATATTAATCAAGTATGCTGGCGGTGGGTATCCAAGTATTTGCCGGAGTGGTTCAGATGCGATTGCAAATAGATTAAAGTCTTTATGAATAAAAGCAATAATACTGAATATGAGAAAGATCGCTAGACTTATCATATGGTGGTTTTGGAGATTGGATTTAGTTATGGTTTGCCGATTTTGAATTGTTTCTGCATTATGATGTGTCATTGTTAGCACCTCCGGTTAATTTGTTTTGCTATTGTTATAAATAGATATTGCATCACCTGTGCCAACTCAGATAAAAAATAAAACCACGTAATAACAATAGGTTATGCTGGGTTGCCAGTTTATGGATCCTGCCATAGAGTGAGAATATTCCTGTCTGGTAGGAATATTCCTGCGGCATAAATCATCTACTCTTCTTTAGGGAGAAAGATATAGGGAAGAAGCTTATAAGCTTGGACTAAAACCTATCGTTGCTAGGAGCCTGTCGGGCTTTACTGATCGTAGCGAGAAATAGGCTGGTCGAGGGCAGATGGTTTCGCAGTAGATTCATGGAAAGTCCGACAGGCTCCTAGCAGCGGACAATAAAAAGCGGGCCGATTATTTTTTAATCGACCCGCTAAAAGTTTTTAGATTTACTATTTTCTTGTCGTTACCATCAACGACTGGTAGCTAAATTATCATTCACTGTTTCATGATGATCTTCTTCTTCAAGCTCATCTTCCCAACCGGTCCACATAGTTTTGATATGCTCGGTCGGGGTGTGTCCCAAGGTTGCCAGATAGACATGGGTAGGTATAAAAGCGATCAAGGAACAGGCGAGGAGAAAGTGTAGTCCAGCCAACAACTTGAGGCCACCGACCATAACAATCAATCCCCGGAGCGGATCAACATTGGTCAAAAAGATCCCTGACAGACTCACCAGTGGCATCATCACAAACATAATTGCTAGGTAGACCGATTTTTGCATCGGGTTAAATTTATTATCTGGAGTGGGATGATGAGGGTTTTTCCAGCCCAGAAAATAGGTTAAAAAGTAGAATTTTACCTGGCGCAAGATGCCGCTCTTCAGATCTTCAACCTTGGGGACATACAAATTTGCCATAGTACGGGTAACAAAAGTGTAATAGAAAAACCACAAAGAGAAAGAAATTGCGACGACAAATCCGGCGGTGTTGTGGAGATAAATCGCCGATTTATAGCTGCCAAGTATAGAAATATATTCTGGAAACCGAATTTGTGCGCCCGAGACTGTCAGGGTAACAATCCCGAAAGCATTCAGCCAGTGCCAGATCCGAACCGGTATTGGTTGTAGATAAATTTTATGAGTTTCATCCGTATGAGTTTCAGCCATGATTAATTTCCTTAGTGTTGACGATTTTTACGGGTTAAGAAACGTAAGGTGCCATGACCAATCGGCATGATGAACCCGCCGCAGATGATGAGCAGACCAATGATATTCAATGATGCACTACGGGTACTGCCGGTCATGTAAAAATTGGGAGTTCCATATAATGTGTCTAACATTGCCCCTTCATCAACTGTCATCCGGGTATAGGTTCCAGTTGCATTCGGGAAGGCAAGAAAACTGGTTTGCAAACTGCCGGGACCTGCAGCGTGACAAAAAGTGCAATCGTAGCGATTGTCGAGGGTGCTTAGATCGTGAGATGCTTCGCTGGGAACCAAGGTGCCGCTGAGGTGTAGTTTTTTGTATGCTGGATTCAGGTTAAAGGTACGCAATTCTGCTAGGGAAATATGACCATCCTCGTTGATATCGATCAAACTTTGGATCTCTTTTTCACCGCTGTATTCTTTTAAATCGGCATAGGTGGAAAAATTGTAACCGGTAGATCCTTTAGTTTTACTTTGCTTTTGGGTAATATTTAACAGTACCTCATAACTATCGCTCGAAGTGTGACAAGTGATGCAAGGAAGTTTGGCAAGGTGCAGATTTGCTTGTGGTAACCATTCGGCATGACTGCTCAGAACTTCATCATTCTCATGGCACTGGCTACATTGTTGGTTCATATCGGTACCGGATACCGCTTCAAGCCCATGGGCTTGATGGGGATCGTGACAATCATTGCAGGTGGCATTTTCTGCATGTGAGGTTGCCATGTATTCATCACTAACTTCTTCATGGCAATCGAGACATGCGCTACTGGTAATTGCTTCGCCATCGTCAGGATGTTCATCGGTTACCGATTCATGACAGGTGTCACAGCCCATTTCTGCATGCACCGTGTGGAGAAATCCTTCTGCATCAATAAACAATTCTTCATCAACCATATCGGTATCGCCATGGCAACCCAGGCAGTCATCGGTATCCATTGCCGTGACTGTCAGTGGTGCCCATAGCATCACTAGCAACAGCGCGGGGATAAGCGATATATGTAGGCTATATTTTTTCATCTTATTTCCCCTAGTCTAGCGGTGTTTTACGGTGACTGGTTTAGGCTCTTCACTTTTATGACCGAAGACACCTTTAACTATACCAAATCCCAAAGCGAAAACCGGAATCAACTGTAGAAAAATAATCAGTCCGCAAACACCCAAGAAAAGGTAGACCAGCATCATGCTGTTGTCTTCTCTGGCACCAGCTTCGGCCAGGGCAGGAACGGTAGAGGCAAGAAACATGATGGCGGTTAAACTGTGTTGGGTTAGCTTTTTCATATCAAACTCCTTTAAATTAATAATGTAGGTATTGGTCAGCTCATTACCGGTTGGAAGCCATCAACGGCACATTCCACGGCGGAGCGTAGTTCCTCGTTATCTTGTTGATTGTGTGGACGTAAAGCATGGTAGAAGATCCCATCTTCACGAACCCGGCGCAGGGTTTCCAATGAGCTGTCATCAGAAACCAGGATGATGCGCAGGTCTTTGTTGCATTTGCGCATTAGGGCAATGACATCAACGGAGGCAATTTTCTCTTCGAAAGAATCTCCTAAAATAACAATTGGCTCATGCTTTTGGACGATTTTGGCAATGGCATAAGCGGCAGAAGCAGTAGTTTCAACTTCAAAATGGGAATTTTCAAAAAAGGTTGCCATTTGCTTGCGGGCCTCATCATTGCGATCTGCAATTAGTATTTTTCTGGCTTTCATATTGTTTGCTCCATTTCTGGTGAGTGGTTTACTGGTCGCGGACCCTTTTGCCATACCGATGAACGATAATGCTGCCGGGATGCTCTGCAGCCCGATAACTATGCCAAAGAAAATTACAAAGAATTTCGTCAGAGGTGTCAGTCCTAAGCCGAGGTCGGCCAGCATGAAAGTTCCGCTGACTGCCAACGCCATGAGAATTGCAAGTAATCTGTAGATGTTTTGTCGATTCATAAAAGTCCTCCCAGAATATAATTCTTTGTTTGTTGGTTATTACTAGAGCAACCTGTGTACCAACTTTTATAAAATGGATGATTATTTTATTTATTCTATTATTCTGGATAGTTATGGAGTAGGAATGGATTTGTTACTGGTGGGATTGAGTGTAATCGCACAGGAACATTCCTGTGCGGCAGGAAAGTTCCTGCCGGATAGGAGGAGATATGGGGCTGGTGGTTGTCCTTAAAGCCCTTTTTTTTGTGCGGAAGAAGATTTCAAGGTTTGAATGCGGATATGTGCTGGCAGGTCTTTGGTAAATAGGGTCTTCTTTTCTTGTGCTGTGATCAATAATTGTTCCACAGTATTTACCAGTTCACGAACATTGCCAGGCCAGTTGTATGCTTCAAGAATATGTAACAGCTCGGGGGAAATATTTTTGGTCGGAGTGCCATTTGCTCGACAGATTTGCTCAACATAGAATGTTGTCAGGGCACCAATATCTTCTTTACGATCTCGCAATGGCAGCAGTTCAATATAACCGCCCTGTAACGTTGCCAGCAATGCCGGTGAAAAATTTCCCGCTTGGGTCTGTGCTTCCAGATCAGTACTGGTAGTAGTGATTATCCGAATCTTCTGCCGGGTAAGTGGTTCAGCCAGTTTCTTTTGTAATATTTGCTGGATTTCAATATCAAGCTCGTGAACTTCTTCCAGCAGCAATGTGCCACTACCAACTTCGTCTAAGTAGGTTTGAATTTGTTGTTCGGTTTTATCTCTGGTAAGCACACTAGCGGGGAGGTAGACAAATGGCAGGGTGTTACGGGAGCTCTGTTGCTGAATTGATCTGGCAAATAAGCCCTTGCCGGTTCCATTTGCGCCATGAATTATTATTGGATTGTTAATTTGCGCCATTTTTTCAACCAGATCAACAGCAAACTTGGTTTTGGCATTGCTGGCGACAATTTGTGATTCAAAGTTTTTTATTGTTTGAGCGACTCTCATATTTGGATGGCCTTTCTGTTTATTCTATAGCTTGGGGACATGTACTTTGTTACGTGTCCCCCGATAATTTATTCACAATAGTAAGTTCAAG
>DAOWKG010000081.1 GCA_030639985.1 Desulfuromonadaceae bacterium | reverse complement strand
TTGTCGATGAAGTCGCGCCCGTCCCAGAACCAGCCACAGTCCTCCTCCTCGGTAGTGGCTTAATTGGTCTAGCTTGGTATGGGAGAAAGCGGAAGAAGGGGTAAATCTCTTAAATAATGTAAAATATTCCAACAAAGCAATTTAAGCGGGGCCAAAAAATGGCTCCGCTTTTTCGTTTTATGTTTCTTGTCTGTTAAACATTTCAACTCCTATCATTCGTAACCGTGGATTTCCAGCAGAAAACTATCACCAACCATAAAGCGCCAAGCAGTTAGGTAAATATAATCTTGCCATGAACTAAATTCATTGTAGAATTTAGAATACATCGTTTCTTATTCTCAATAATCTTAACCGAAAGCATGCCCCTACGGAGGAAAAGATGAGCAGAATATTCTTACTGTTAACAGTTGCTTGCTGCTTGCCACTGGCTTTACTTTCAGGCTGCGGGGGAGGTGGCGGCGGAGGCGGAGCAGCGACCACTACCCTTGCCAGCTTTGTTAAGTGGTCATCAATAACACCTCCAGAGACGGTCACTATCGAAGGCATATCCCAGGACGCAACCTTTACTACCCATACTACCCCGGGAGGCGTGGTAACCGAGATGGTCGATGAAGGGTTCAGCACTAGTTCTTCTGCAACCCTCGAATACGACAGCGAGGGGAACCTTGAAAGGGTAACGATTGCGACTCCCCATACCAACGCTACTTGGGAGAGCACAAGTGGAGACCTCTACACCGATTCGGGAGTCGTTATAATGACTGATTCTGCCGGCGCTAATGTTGGTATTGCATTTGATCCCCTTGATCCCGCTATCAATTGGGAGTACCAAACCTTTGGTGTTTGGGAGACGGGACGCGGAACCGGTAGCGGCACAACCGGTGCTATCACGATCGGAGCTCCAACAACGGGAAGTGCTATTCCTGTCGTCGGAAACACTACCTTCACTGGCAGGGCTGCTGGTTATTACGTTGATGCTCCCGGCACGAATGACTACCTGACCGCCAGCGCTATCACGGTCAATGTAGATTTTGCTAACCAAGCATTGGCTTTCAGCTCGACCGGCACTCGGACATTAGACCCAATATCTCTAACCCCATCAGAGGCGCCAACTCTTGATATGAGCGGAACGCTGATCTATGCGGCGGGAACAAACTCATTCACCGGGACCGTCACCACAACCGACTTAAGTTTAAGTGGCAGCTCTACAGGTCAATTCTATGGCCCCAACGCCGAGGAACTTGGCGGCGTATTTTTCCTTGTTGGGGATGGAGCTGAAACCTATGGCGGAGCTTATGGAGCAGCGCAGGAAGTAGCGCAGTAGTTGCAAAAAGTAAAAATCGGCATATTGGCCCTCTGCCTTTTATTGTCATTGGCAATAGGAAGCAGAGGCGCCTTACATGCTACAGAACCAGATCAACCGCCAGAGAAGACTTTTACAACACAGGCAACAGACCCACTGCAGATCCTTTTTCTAGTTGGCCGCCACGAACTCAAAAGGGGAAATTACCTTGCGGCGATTCAGGTCTTTGAAAGTTTAACCAAACAAACAGACAGTCCAAGGGTGCGGCTCGAATTAGCCCGCGCTCTTTTTTTAAATCGTCAATACAAAGCGGCTAAAACCCTCTTTAAAGAAGTTCAGTCAAACCCCAATATCCCTTATGCGGTAAAAGAAAATATCCAATTTTATCTTGATGAGATTGACTCAGCCTTGGGGTCATTAAAGTTTGGATTTTCTATTGTTACCGATAGCAATCCACGTAATTTTACCGATAGCCGCCAAGTCATGATAGCTGGTCAAGTTCTGACCTTGATCCCGCCTAAAGACAATAAAGAGGTCGTCGGAATCCGCTATTCTGTAGATGCAGCAAAGGCGCTATCGGACAATGGCGCATTGATGGGGTATTTTCATGCATCGTATTCTGACTATCCCAATCGATCATTTGACCGCTGGATTGGGGATGCTGGAGTCCTTATTTCTTTTAAAAAAAATCGGGCTCTTAAGTTACGGCTGGGACTGGAAGAATCATTTTACGCTGGAGACCACCTTTATGAGTTTCCCTATATCAGTTTTATCTTATTCCCCAAACCTTCACATCAATTTCAAATCAATTCCGAACTGAAGATCGGAAAGTTCAGAGTTCCTGCCGCAAGGCACTACGACGCTACCAATTTATCGCTCACGACGAAGTTAGCAAAAAAACTGACCGACAATGTCCTTTCAACCGGCAATATTTATCTAGAAAAATCATCCGCAACCGAGGATATATATTCATACTATGGCGGATCGGCAGGAGCGAGTTTACATCTTCTACTATTCAAAGAATGGAAGCTGAAACCATATGTATCAATTGGACGGCGGTTATATGAAGGTCAAGATCCTTTTTTTGGCAAAACCAGACATGACACACGAAAAACAGCGGGCATATCACTCAAGGTCAGCAACCTCAGCCTTTTCGGATTAACGCCGGAGTTATGTTTATCGTACGAGGAAAATCTCTCTAATATCGATTATTACAGCTATGATAAAGTTAGATTTACTTTCAACCTTCGATAGCAAAAAACCACAAAAAAGAGGAATCAGACCTAAATCCAATCCCTCTTTTTCTAATTAACTGAAAATTCTAGTGTCGGCAGTTCGATTATGTCTCTTGGCACCAGCAAATTCAATTTTGCTCGCGCAATCGAGCCAGATCATCTGGAGATAAGCATAAAGTTTCATTGATGTCCGGTTGTTGTTTCCCACCCAATCCGTCCTTCGGTTCCTCGACAAATACCAGAGTATGTTTGCCAATCATGATTTTGTCATTGTGACTCAAAGCTCTTTTGAAATTTATCACTGCACCGTTTAGACAAACCCCATTCGTGCTCTTTTTGTCCTCAATGTAGAACGGGTAGTTCTGACGATAAATCTCTGCATGGAATCGAGATACGGCAACATTGTCAATTTGAATATCATTGCTCAGATCACGACCGATCTTGATTCCCTGCGGCCCTATTGCAACTTCCTTAACGATCTTGTTCTTGTACATAACAACGATTTTAGCCATCACTTACCTCACCCTTGGAATCTGTTCAGCCTTGCATAGTTTGGAGTTGCCTCAAAATATCTCGATAGTCAGCGAGACGCTTATCTGGATCTTTTGTTAACATTGCCATTACCAACCCTTCGACTTCATCACCCAGCGGCCCAAGCTTTCCCTGAAGGGGAGACGGCTGGTCGTAAATCTGTTGGAGCAAAACCGTAGCGGGCTCACCGGTAAACGGTAGAGAACCGGTCAGCAATTCATAAAATATGACCCCAAGTGAATAAATATCTGAACGGAAATCAGTTGTTTTTCCAGCAGCCTGTTCAGGGCTCATATAGTGAGGAGTCCCCATCAGGCTACCCTCCAGCGTCAGGCTACTCTCTTGAGCCAGACGCGCAATCCCAAAGTCGGTCACTTTCAGATGCTGCTGCTTATCGATCAGGATATTGGCTGGTTTCAGGTCACGGTGTACGATCCCATTCTGCTGTACATGGCTAAGTGCCTCACAGACTTGGGCAATCAAATGACATGCTTCCGGAATGGCAACAGGGGCCTGATTGGCGATTAAATCTGCCAGCGTTCCACCTTTGACGAGCTCCATTACGAGAATCATCCGCTCACCATCATCAAGCAGATCATAGATATGAACAATGCCCGGATGGGTCAATTTTGCCAGAGTCAATGCCTCACGTCGAAATCTTTCACGCCGCTCCGAATCTTTAACATATACCGATGGCAGCTCCTTAAGGGCGACATTGCGTTCCAGAATTTTATCAAAAGTAGAAAAGACAACCCCCATAGCTCCCGAGCCAATCTCGGATTCAATTTGGTAACGTTCTTCTAAATTGAACGAACCTGTACCACCGACATCCTGTTGCAATTTTTCAAGCAAGCGAACCTTTTCGATATTGGCAGAAAATCGTATGATCGGCGCGTAAATGATCAGGCCGAGTGTTACCCCGACTCCTGACAGGATCCAAAGCAGATAACTTGCCTGGATCTTACGAACCTCAAGCCGTTCATCTTCGTGGGTTGATTTAATAAGTCCAAACAACCGTTCTTTTGCAACCGCCGGGTAGAGCTTTTCAAGAATAAGGTGGGAGCTCGGGATGAGAACTGTCGGTACCAGTATCAGTAAAAGAAGGAGAAAGGTTGGCACCAGCCACTTCTTTTTAAGACCAAGATAAAGAGAATCCGGCGAACGAAGCAGAAACCATGTGTCTTTCAAGCCAGACTTCAGTCTGCTCAAAAAACCATGCTTAAGCAATAGAACTGTATCCATATGTAATCATTCCAGATACCAGCACATTAAAGTACTGTGTCACACCTTATGACTCCTCATGAGCATTTTCATGTTCAGATCTCGCTAAATTACCCCTGTAAGTCAGCAAAAACTACCTTTTTATAAAGCTCTAATGCAGCGGATGTCAATAATTCTAATTGTCAAAGTCATAGATTCTATATGGGAGCATTCTGATTTCTCCATATGCTTTATTGTGAGGGCTGCGATAAACTATTTATTTTTTGCAACAACCCAAATTGCATGCACGATACCTGGAATATAACCCAAAAAAGTCAGTATCAGATTAATCCAAAAATGTTTTCCGATTCCAACCTGAAGAAAAACACCCAATGGCGGCAAAATGATTGAACAGATTATTTTTACGATTTCCATAACCTTCACCTTTAGACAGTTTTAAGCTGTCTATTCGTGGGTTCGCTGCTTATCCCGGTGCTCATAATAATAACTAAATCTTGCGGAAGCTCTGGGTTTTGTCAAACACCAGCAGTTCAGGCACCAAGGGGACAGGGGATTGAACCCACCTCGATTAAATTTTAAACACTCGAAGCCTGATTTATCAGATCATCAATTCTATTGATATCATTTTCTCGGCCATTTTCCTCCAACCACCTACGCAGGTTCTCCAGATTTCTGTGCAATTGCGGCAAAACTTCATCCCTGATCAAATTCTGTATGTCTTCATTTAAAAGTTTAAATTGTTCAATAAAATCATCCAAAGATTCTTGCATTTTTTGCAAACTATCTTCATTCAGGGGCGAACCCATTGGATTGCTGAACTCTTGGAAGTATCTATCAATATCATCAAGAGATTTCTCCATTTGTTCATTTAAGTCGAGTGAATTGTCCGATAATGACTCCTTGAACTCTTGCATTGCTTCTTGAAACTTTACAGAGGCTTCTTGTGTCCTTTTTTGTAAGCTGGTCATCAATCTGTCTAAAAAGCCCTGCCTCTTTTCTCCATGGACAATGATCCCATTTTTCAAAATTGCTCCACCGGAAGGTTCTTGCTCAATGATCAGTGCTTCTTGGCACGAATCGAAAGGATCATTAAAAATAAAAAACTTTGAGTTCTCTGTAGCTTTTCCTTTATGTTCTAAAGCAATCGAAACTTCAACCAGATAATCACCCCGGTCAGTTGATACTATTTTTTCAACATGACCAATATGACTATTGTCAAAATAAACTGGGGCGTTAGGCCTCAATTCACCTAAAGTATCGTAACGGACAGAAAATCTTAACGGCCCCTCCTTACACCCCAAAAATAAACTCAACAGGATGACAACAATCAAAATTTTATAAATTTTTTCACTTCTCATTTAATTCTCCATCTATACAAAAGCCATTGAATCGCACCGACCACTTCAAACCGGCCACCCGTTATTATCGCTTTAGAATATTGCGTATTCCGATGAAACTGGGCCACTGATTCTTATCCAAACTGGGCCACCCATACTGGAGCAAAGTGGGCCACCTGTCGGAGCGAAGCGACGCTGGAGTTTTTTTGTATATCTACTGTCAGTTTTGGTCAAGCATAATAGCGTGTTTTCGCATTGATTCTCCTTTCAGTTCGATTTTATGAGCATTGTGTACAATCCGATCAAGAATTGCGTCGGCTAAGGTGGGATCTCCTATTGCTTCATGCCATGAGGTTACGGGGAGTTGGCTGGTGACAATGGTTGATTTTTTCCCATAGCGATCTTCCAGAAGTTCCAATAAGTCCCGGCGTTGAGGGTCGGTCATTGGCGTTAATCCCCAGTCATCAAGTACCAGCAGATCTGTTTTTGCATAACTGAGCATCAGCTTGCCGTAACGTCCGTCGGCTTTGGCAAGACGGAGTTCTTCAAACAGTCTCGGTAACCGCAGATAGAGTGCTGAGTACCCCTCAAGACAGCCTTTGTGCGCTAGAGCACAAGCCAAATAACTTTTACCCACCCCGGTTGGACCGCAGATCAGAACATTGATTCCTCTTGCGATCCAGGTGCAAGAGGCCAGACTTAAGATTAGTGATTTGTCTAATCCTCGGGATGTTTTAAAGTTAAGATCCTCAACGCAGCAGGAATGCCTGAGTTTGGCTTT
>DAOWKG010000016.1 GCA_030639985.1 Desulfuromonadaceae bacterium | reverse complement strand
CCGACAAAACAACTCAACCGCTACAACGACAGCACCACTACCCTGCAACGCACTTTGACGATATGAGAATTGACAATCAGCCTGACTTAATTGCTGCACCTGACCAGCACGGGTAACAACCGTCACCGTAACAACATTTTCGCCAATCCCCTTCCGCTGGCTACCACCATTCATCAGCACCAGCCCGCCAACAGTGCCGGGAATCCCGATGCAATGCTCCAACCCCGACAAACCAGCCTGTTGTACCAACCGGGCCAACTGTGGCACCCAGATCCCGGCAGCTGCAGTAATAGTGTTACCAGAGATCTGCACCGCAGCCATTCTGGCACCAATTTTCAGCACTACTCCACGCACTCCGGCATCACCAAACAGCAGATTGGAACCCTGACCGATTATTACCAATGGAATGGCACGTTGGCGGGTAAAGTTTACAACTTGCACCACCTGTTCAACCGCTTCCGGTTCAATAAACAAATCGACCGGTCCACCAATTTTCCAACTGGTGTGGTGGGCAAGTGGCTCGGCAAAAATGGTTTTGCCGACATTAAGTGAAGCGAGTTGCTTTAACTGCTGTGGTAACGATTCTACCATCATATTTTACCCTGCAGAACGAAAGTCGAGTACTTGCAGCTGGACAGACTCTTTACCCAGCCAGCTATTAATTTCAGGGCGATACAACACGTCAATTTCACCATTCAACTGATCAAAACGTTCGGCCTTCCCAAAAGCGATACAACCAACCATGACACCATTTTGCTCAAGATCAAACTTGATATGTTTATCAGCCAAAATTCTGGGAGCATAAGCCCGACAGTTTCGACTGATAAATACCGGCTGAGGATTACCAGCACCATAGGGGTTCAATTTTGCAAACTGACGCAATAACGACAAAGATAAATCGGCTAGCGAGGTTTCGCCATCGTGGAGCGAAACTGGTACCAAAGCCGCGGGTGAAAGCTGTTCGGCTGCTACTTGCTCAAACACAGCCACAAAATCAGCAAGGTTATCAACCGTGAGCGACAATCCGGCCGCCATCGCATGACCGCCATATCCAGCTAATGGTACCGAACTCTCCTTTAAAGCCTGATACAAATCAAAACCCCGGATCGACCGTGCCGACCCTTTCCCCACCCCATCCTTTAAAGCAATCATCACCGTGGGACGATGATACCGTTCAACCAACCTACTGGCAACAATCCCAATCACCCCGGAATGCCAATTTTCACTGGCAAGGACAAGGGTGAAACGTTCCGCTGGTTCCTGTGCTTCAACCATAGCAATCGCTTCGATCAAAGTCTGCTGCTCAATTTTTTGCCGTTCATGGTTAAAACCATCGAGTAACTCAGCCAATGGAGTGATATCGTCCGGCGCATCACCAAGCAGGAGCTTTACCCCTAGAGCGGCATCTTCTAGTCGCCCGGCAGCATTCAACCGTGGTGCGATACGGAAACCGACAACCCCACTGGTAACTTCTTTAACTTTGGCAACCCGTTTCAATGCCGCTACCCCCGGCCGCAAACCCGAATCAAGTAATTGCAAACCGCTACGCACCAGAATACGATTAACCCCACCCAACGGCACAATATCGGCAATTGTCCCCAGCGCTACCAAGTCTAAACCCTGGCGCAAATCGGGCTCCTTAATTGCGCCAAAATAGTTACTGTTACGTAACTGACGCCGGAGACCAACCAGCAGAAAAAAAGCCACCCCAACACCAGAAAGATCTCGCCAAGGAAATTTATTAGCAGGTAAATGGGGATTTACCAACGCCACACAGACGGGTAGATATTCGGGAGGTTGATGGTGATCGGTGATAATCAGGTCAAGCCCAAGCTCTGCAGCCAATTCGGCTTCGGCTGTTGCCGACACGCCACAATCAACCGAGACAATCAGGGAGCAACCATCCACCTTAGCCTGCTTTATGGCAGCCGCAGAAAGACCATAACCATCTTTTAACCGCAACGGGATGTGATACTCAACCAACCCGCCCATACGCCGCAACATCTCAACCAGCAAAGTGCAACCAGTTATACCGTCGACATCGTAATCACCATGGACAACAATTTTTTCATTTTGCAACAACGCCAGTTCCAGACGTTGGCATGCAACATCCATATCGGGCAACAACGCCGGATCAGGCAATGCAGACAACTTTGCCTGCAGAAATTCAATGCCCTGCTCTGCAGTCGTAATCCCACGCAACAATAAAATCTTAGCCGTTAACTTATCAATCCCAAGTTTGCTGGCTAAAGTGGTAATTTGAGACGGTTCTGGTTGCTCATTCCGTAACTGCCATTTGCGAATACTTACCGGTTGCATACAAAAATTCCCACGGTTTATTAACCTTCCAGATAACGCATCAAAACGCTACTTTAGTTTCATAAACCGTAAACATTTGGGACAGTTCCCGTTACGTCTGGAGACAGCCCCGAGTTTACTACAAACAAAACAGGCCGGAACTTTCATCCCGGCCTGTCAAATCAATCTTACTGCTGTGGTTATTGCGGAAACAAAGGCTGCTGCTGCAAACGTTCCAGCTCAGCTTTAACCTTATTGGCTCCCGGACTACCAGGATCAATGGCGATAAAACGCTGCCAAACTTCAGCTGCTTTGGCGAAATCCATCAAGTCATAACGATAGACAATCCCCATATTGTAAAGACTTTGCTGATGGTTGCGATCCAGATTACTCGCTTTTTCAAAGTTGCCAATAGCTTTATCGTACCAACCAACCTGCCGATACATAATCCCCTGATCAGTTAATATATTGGGGTCATTGCCGTTGAGTTCAAGCGCTCGAGCATATGCCTCAATTGCTTTAAGCGGTTGATCTGAATCAAAAAAATTATGTCCCAACCTGATCCAAGCATTGCGATTAGCTGGCTCCCTGACGACAATACCTTCCAACAGTGTAATTTGCTGCTGTTGATTAACAATTAGCGGCGGTGCCAGAATTTCAGTCACCGCAGGTGAAGATGTTTCCTTTTTAACATTAGTAACTATTACCCCAATCAAAATTCCAGCTGCCAGAGCAATAACCACTACCAGAAAAATCTCCTTCTTCATACTGCTATCGGCCTCATTCTTGTGTAGTTTTCTTTGCCATTTTGGCTTGCCAGAAAATCAATACCGGGCTAGCAACAAAAATTGACGAATAGGTACCAACTAACACCCCAATTAACATCGCAAAGGCAAAGTTATGAATCACCCCGCCACCAAGGACAAATAGAGCCAGCACTACCAATAAAGTAGTTCCAGATGTCAACAAGGTGCGCGACAAGGTTTCATTGATACTGCGGTTAACAATAAAGTCAAAACTTTCTTTATTATGTTTACCAGAATTTTCACGAATCCGATCATAAACGATGATGGTATCATTCAGTGAATAACCAATGATCGCCAAAAATGCAGCAATAATCGGCAGGTCAATCTCTTTGCCGAACAAACTGAATGCACCCAGAGTGATCATAACATCGTGAACTAGAGCAACTATAGCACCTACTGCAAAACGGAATTCAAAACGCCAGGAGATGTAGGCCAGTAGCCCCAACATGGCATAAAAAAGTGCTTTCAAACCCTTATTCCGCAAGTCTTTACCCACCTGAGGTCCAACCATCTCGACCCGACGGATATCAACATCACCCTTAGCATAGGTTTGTTCCAGAGCACCTTGAATCTGCACCGAGAGGCCCTTCAACTCACCCGAGGCCTGCTCAACCCGAATCAAAAACTCATTCTGGTTATCTCCAAAGCTCTGGACAACCGGGGTGCCTAATTCAAGTCCAGACATCGCTTTTTTAATTGCAGCGGCATCAGTGGGCTGTGCAAATTGTACTTGCACCAAGGTTCCGCCGGCAAAATCGATGCCATAATTTGGACCACCCTTAACCAACAGTGACGCCATACCAATCAAAATCAATACGACCGAAACAATTAATGCCACTTTGCGTTTACCAACAAAATCTAGATTAATATCGGGCTTTATCAGCTGCATGCCGTTAAGCCTCCTTATATACTCAGCCGCTTAACTTCGCGGCCTTTCAAGAAAAGATCAAAAACAACCCGCGAAACAAAAATTGCGGTAAACAAAGATGCAATGATTCCAATTGACAACGTAACTGCAAAACCACGCACCGGACCGGTTCCAAACTGGAATAACACTAAAGCAGCCAACAGCGTCGTCATATTTGCATCGATAATAGTCATGAAAGCTTTGCTATATCCAGACTCTAACGCTATTTTTGGAGCTCTACCAAGTCGAACTTCCTCTCGGATTCGCTCAAAAATCAGTACGTTGGCATCAACCGCCATACCGATGGTCAAAACTATACCGGCAAGACCTGGCAATGTCAGGGTCGCCCCAAACAATGACAGCATCGCAGTGATAAATACCAGGTTAAGTGACAGAGCAATGACAGCAACGATTCCAGACAATTGATAATAAACAACCATCGCCAGAACAACCAACATCGCACCTACCCAGATGGATTTGATCCCTTTGGCAATAGAATCGTGTCCAAGAGAGGGTCCTACCGTTCGATTTTCGAGGATTTTAACCGGTGCCGGCAATGAACCAGCCCGCAGGATAATTGCCAGATCGGTTGCTTCCTGAGAAGTAAAGGAACCTGAAATCTGGGCACTGCCACCGGCAATCCGCTCCCGAATAACTGGTGCTGAATAAATGGTATCATCCAACACTATCGCCATCCGCTTGCCAACATTTGCAGCAGTAATCTGGTCAAAACGTTTCGCCCCGACAGCATTAAAATCAATCGAAACATAAGGTTCATTGAACCGGGTATCGATGCGGACGTTGGCATCAGACAACAAATCACCGGTCAAAACCGTTTTATCAACAACAATTAGAGGAGTTTCGGTTTCAGCTCCGGTACTCTGATTGACGTTCCGCTCATAAAGGAGCTGCGTTCCAGGTGGCAACTTGCCCGCCAGGGCATCTTTCAGATTTGCAGTTTCGTCAACCATTTTAAATTCGAGCCGAGCCGTTTTACCCAGTAAGGCAATTGCCCGATCTGGATCTTCAACCCCAGGAAGCTGAATCAAAATGCGATTGCCACTCTGTCGCTGTAGCGTCGGCTCACTGACACCAAATTGATCAACTCGATTACGCATCGTCTCCAACGCCTGACGAACAGCATAATCTTTAATATTTTCAATTTCAGTATCACTTAAACGGAAATGCTTTTCGATATAACCACCACTACCACTGAAAGTTTCAGCTTCCAGTGAGCGGTAGTCTTCTGCCATCAAAGCATCAACCTTCACCCCTTCTTCGTCATCGTAAACAATAACTACCAACCGATCACCTTGACGTCGTTCCAGCCGCTTGAAAATAATATCTTTTTCCCGCAACTGCGTCTCAGTTTGATCGATAATGGTATCAATCCGGCTCTCAACCGCTTTGTCGACATCGACCCCAAGTACCAGGTGCATACCACCTTGCAAATCGAGTCCCAGTTGAATCGGATTAAAGGTATCACTCCACCACTGCGGCAGGCTATCCCGCATCAGCGTCGGAGCAATGGCAAAAAACGACAGGAGCAAGCATAGAATTACCACTATACTCCTGAATTTTAGACTATT
>DAOWKG010000145.1 GCA_030639985.1 Desulfuromonadaceae bacterium | reverse complement strand
TGAAGGACGGGTTCCTTTCCGTGGCTCCCTCTCTGACAATATCCATCAGTTGATCGGTGGCTTACGTTCGGGCATGGGATATGCCGGTTGTCGAACCATCAAGGAATTACAGCAAAAGGGTGAATTTGTACGGATTACCAACGCCGGTCTGCGTGAATCGCATGTCCATGATGTAATCATCACTCAGGAAGCACCAAATTATCGCATTGAGCGGAGCAACTAATCATATGTCCGATATCCATAGTGATAAAATTCTGATTCTTGATTTTGGTTCTCAGTACACCCAGTTGATTGCCCGGCGGGTACGTGAAAGTCACGTTTACTGCGAACTTCATCCGTTTGATATGGAACTGAGTGCGATAAAAGCATTTCAGCCCACGGGAATTATCCTCTCCGGGGGGCCGAAATCGGTCTACGAAGATGATGCTCCAGCAGTTGCTGAAGAGTTGTTCGAACTGGGGGTGCCGGTACTGGGTTTGTGTTATGGCATGCAGTTGCTCAGTCGCCATTTTGGTGGCAAAGTTGTCCCGGCCGGAAAGCGTGAGTATGGTCATGCCGAGTTGCTCAGTCAGGGGGAACCGGGGCCGTTGTTTGATGGTTTCTTCAGTGAAGGTAGCAGTTCGGTGTGGATGAGCCATGGCGACCATGTTGAAGCCATGCCGCAGGGGTTTGACGTTGTCGCTAAAACCAATAATGCCCCGGTCTGTGCGATTCAGGATGTATCTCGTAATCTTTATGGGGTGCAATTTCATCCCGAAGTAAATCATACTTTGCAGGGGGAGCTGCTGCTCAACACTTTCGTACGTAAAATCTGCGGCTGTAAAGGGCAATGGACTCCCGGTCAGATTGTCGCCGATGCAATTGTGAAAATTCGTCAACAGGTTGGTAATGATCAAGTGATTCTCGGTTTGTCTGGCGGGGTCGATTCTTCGGTTGCTGCGGCTTTGATTCATCGCGCTATCGGTGATCAGCTCCACTGTGTCTTTGTCGATAATGGCCTGTTGCGACTCGATGAAGGTGATCAAGTAATGGCAACCTTCGCCAGCAATATGGGGGTTAAGGTTACTCGGGTTGATGCGCAACAGCGTTTTTACTCAGGTTTGTCGGGGATTACCGATCCGGAACAAAAACGGAAAATCATTGGTAATCTGTTTGTCGATATTTTTGAAGAGGAATCGAAGCAGATTGAAAATGCCAAATGGCTGGCACAGGGAACTATCTATCCTGACGTTATCGAATCGGCCGGTGGTAAAACGGGTAAGGCACACAATATCAAGAGCCACCACAATGTTGGCGGATTGCCAGATTACATGACTTTACAGTTGCTTGAGCCACTTCGGGAACTGTTCAAGGATGAAGTTAGGGCGATAGGCGAAGAGTTGGGATTGCCGCACCCGATGGTTTGGCGTCACCCATTTCCCGGTCCTGGCCTCGGAGTGCGAATCCTCGGAGAAGTCAAAGAGGAATATTGCGATATCCTCCGTCGTGCTGATGCTATCTATATCGATGAACTTTACGAGAGTGGCCATTACCATAAAATCAGTCAGGCATTTGCGGTCTTTTTACCGGTTAAATCGGTTGGTGTTATGGGTGATGGGCGTACCTACGAATATGTTATCGCCTTGCGGGCAGTTGAAACCAAAGACTTTATGACCGCAGGCTGGTATCCTATGCCCTATGCAGATCTGGCTCGGATTAGTAACCGGATTATCAATGAAGTGAAGGGGATTAATCGGGTTACCTACGATATTTCGAGTAAGCCCCCGGCGACGATTGAGTGGGAATAGTACTCTTACAGTAAAAAAGGACAGCCTCCGTGTGAAGGTTGTCCTTTTTTTTTGCGGCGTAAAGTTATTCAATTACTGCAGTAACACTTCTGGATTGAAACCCAATCTTATGGCTCCCCAGTGACGGCCATCAATAAGTATTGGCAGAGAGAGATCGCTGAGAATTTCACCGGTGTCGCGCATATAGGTTTGGAGTAGAAACTCTTCTCGGTTTTGTGCGCCACGATAGCCGGTTGGATCGTTAAATAGCCGTTTGTCACGACTGCCTGCAACATCAAGTTCCGGGTCGCCAGTCAGCGGTTTGGTAAAGGCGCTGTTGTGGGTCGGGCCATAGCCATTGATGTCAACGCAGATTGCAAAAATTCCAGATGGGAGTTGCTCCAAGATTTGATCACAGATTGGCTGTAGGTGTTGGGCAAAGACTTTGTCGTAGCAGGTTGAATATTTGATCGGGTTGGTGTTTGCTATTTCTTGATAGTTTGCATCGAATATGTTGACACCTTGTTGCGATAACTTCCCGATATGTTGGACCGCCTGGTCTTTAAATGATCGACCTAAATTAAGAATTTTCTCAAAAGCACCTTCGCCGGTAGTGAAATTTGCAACCAGTTGCTGTAGCGATTCACTTGTGGCTTGCAAATTTACCGCAATCTGCTCAGATGAAGATGTCCGTTCGCCGACAATATTGCTTAAATCCCGGATGCTGGAAACCTGCTCATGGGTTTGTATATTGGTTGCTGAAATCTCTTCAACCGATGCCGTAATATGGGTTAATAGACCATGGTTATCGTCAAACTCTTTGATCAATTTGCCATAATTATTACAAGCAATTTGTGAAACGTTCATGGTGTGTGCTGCGGCTTGATTTATTTTGCCCGCTTCAGCCAGTGCTTCATCAATACTACTGAGCATTTCGGTGATTTGGCCGGCGATCTGCTCACTTGCCTTGTTCGATCCTTCCGATAACTTCTTTACTTCACTGGCTACAACTGAGAACCCTTTTCCCGCTTCACCGGCGCGTGCTGCCTCAACTGCGGCATTAAGTGAGAGTAATCCAGTTTGAAATGAAATCCCCTGTATTGTCGATATGATTTTACGGATGTCTCTGGATTTGTCCCCCATATTTTTGATCGTTTTGTCATGCTGCTCAATTTGATTAAGCATTTCTCCCATGTTTTGATTGACAGATTCCAGTTCATTAAGTGACTCACGTGCCGAATTCAGACTTTCTGAATTTGAAGCGGCGATGTGTTGGGCATTATCTGAAATG
>DAOWKG010000133.1 GCA_030639985.1 Desulfuromonadaceae bacterium | reverse complement strand
GAGGTGGCAACGTATGGAACGCCCCAGGCGTGGACATGAAACATTGGCGTGATCGGCATGTAGACATCTTGTTGATGCAGCCGCCCTTTATCAGCAACAGTTCCAAGTGCTGCCATTGAGGTAATGGTATGGAGAACTAATTGCCGATGGCTAAAATAAACCCCCTTTGGCATACCGGTAGTGCCGGTAGTAGAAAAAGTGGTAGCACGGGTATTTTCATCAAAATCGGCAAAATCAAAGTGATAGTCATTTTCGGCTAACAGAGCCTCGTATTCACCCGCAAACGTCAAAGTGGTTTCGGGTTGCTGCTGCCCGTCTTGAAGCAGAATATACTCTTTTACGGTATCAATCCGTCCCTTAATCTGTTCCATTAGCGGGAGAAACTCTTCATGAATCAGGATATAATCATCTTCAGCATGATCGATGGTGTAAAGGATCTGTTCTGGTGATAGCCTGATATTGACCGTGTGGAGGACGGCACCAAGCATGGGTATCGCATAAAAACATTCCAGATAACGATGGCTGTCCCAGTCCATAACAGCGACGGTATCGCCAGCTTTTACCCCCATTTTGGTTAGTGCATTAGCAAGTTTGCAAACCCGCTGCCGAAATTCAGCATAGGTGAAACGAGCCAGATCACGATATACGATCTCTTGTTGCGGATCGTTAACGGTTGGTGCTTGGAGTAGATTTTTAATCAATAGCGGATAGGTGTAAGCTGATTCAGTTCTTACTATAAGATTGTCGGTCATGGGGTACCTCCATAATATAAAATAAAAAGTAGAAGAAGAGACTATACGATTAGACCCAATTGATGCAAGATTGTTGTGGTTTGTTAAGATTGGAGGTGTAAAGTGAAATTGCCAAGTCCATTACTGTCAGGAACGTTAGTTCGTCGTTACCAGCGTTTTTTTGTTGATATTGAGTTGCCCGATGGCAGTGTTGTCACCGCCCATACCCCTAACACCGGGCGGATGACGCAGTGTGCTGTTGCTGGTTATAGTGTCCTGATATCTGAATCCAATAATCCCAAAAGAAAATTAAAATATACTCTGGAACTAATTAAAATCGGAACGTCTTGGGTTGATACCCATACCCAGAGAACGAACCGGGTGGTGGAAGAAGGATTGAAAAGTGGATTAATCGAGTCATTCGAGGGGTTTACCATGCAGCCAGAATATAAATTTGGTGCGAGCCGAATCGATTTTTACCTCGAGAAAGGTGATGAAAAAGTACTCCTTGAGGTGAAAAATGTTACTCTGTGTTGTCACGGAACCACTGCTTGTTTTCCCGATGCGGTAACAACTCGGGGGCAGAAGCACCTACGGGAGTTGCTGGCAGCTAAAAAACTGGGGTATCGAGCCATAATCTTTTTTTTGGTTCAGCGAGGTGAGGCGACGGAATTCACTCCGGCTGATGATATCGACCCAGTGTACGGCAGATTGTTGCGAGAAGTTGTTGCCGGTGGAGTTGAGGCTATGGCCTACAAAACCATTGTGACACCAGATGAAAACCGGGTGGGAGAGCGGATTCCGGTAGTTTTGTAGGAGTTTTGGACCAATTTTAACGGAGAGATGGAGAGAACGCTGAGTTCGCAGAGAATGGCAAAACTTCTTAAGAGGTTAAATCCAAAAAAGATTTGCAATCTTTCTCAGCGATACTTAGATTTTTTATGGTTACAGGTAGCTATGCGAACAGTCGGACTGATTACCGAATATAACCCTTTTCATAATGGTCATTTGCATCATTTGCAGGAAAGCCTACGTGTTACCGAAGCAGATGTTTCTGTAGCGGTGATGAGCGGACATTTTCTACAGCGTGGGGAGCCCGCTCTGGTGGATAAGTGGGCCAGGGCAGAGATGGCATTGGCAGCCGGCGTTGACCTTGTTGTTGAACTGCCGCTTCCATGGGCTGCCAGCAGTGCTCCAGATTTTGCCCGTGGAGCGGTGCAGGCGTTGGATGCCCTTGGTGTTGACAGCCTCTGCTTTGGCAGTGAGTCTGGGGTTATTGATCCGTTACAATGTTGTGCCGATTTTTTGCACGACCACAATTCTACCGTTGTCCAGAAAACGTCAGAATTGCTGCGCCAGGGAATGAACTACCCGCAGGCCAGAGCACATCTTTTGACGGAATTACTACCGGAAGAACTCGATTCTGAAGCTCTGGCGGCTCCGAATAACATCCTTGGAATCGAGTACCTTAAAGCCCTGCGGCAATTGAAAAGCACTATCTTGCCAGCAACGATTCGACGGATTGGAGCTGGATATCACGATACTAAAATCGGTTTGAACGGAATTGCCAGTGCGACCGGGATTCGAAAAAAACTAGCGGAAGATGAGCCGGTTGACGATCTGCTTCCGGCAGTAGTTGCACAAAAATTGCGGCGGGTTTTAGTTGCGGGCGGTATTTTTTCTGCTGATAATTATTTCCGTTTGCTCTTGGCGCAAGTTTTCCGGAATTCTGATCGATTGGTAGAATGTTGGCTGGTGGAAAATGGGATCGAAAACCGGGTTCTGAGTGTTGCGGAGAAATCATTTTCGCTGGAAGAATTGCTGGCCGGTCTCAAATCACGACAGTTAACCCGCACCCGCATTCAGCGGATGTTGGTTTCTATTTTGCTGGAAATGGACAAAGGTAGCGTGCGGCAACTGTTTTCTGCCGGGCCACATTATCTCCATCTGCTGGCAGCCAGTGAAACCGGGCGGCAGTTTTTGGCGCATAGT